>CANHPJ010000077.1 GCA_947462515.1 Bacteroidota bacterium
ATGCAACTTTAAGCGTATGATTATGAAAAAGTGCAACCCCAATCAACGTGAGTGCAAAAATCACAAATTCAATTGGAATAGACCCAATGGTTATTGCTCCAGAAGAGTTAGCTGCCATGGAATAAACAGGTATAAATGCAAGTAGCATTACCATTAAACCTTTCATTAAGCCTGACTTTGAAATTATGTTTTTCACCCTGTATGTCATTCAATTATAATTTAAAATAGTTTGGTTCTATTAAAATGGTAATGGTCTATTAGGTTTGTATAACTCCTACGTTATATCTTTTTTCAATAGGGGCATGGTTCGCCATTTCAATTCCCATGGATATTACTTTTCGGGTATCAAGCGGATTAATGATAGCATCGACCCATAGTCGAGAAGCTGCATAATAAGGAGAAGTCTGCTGGTCGTAACGTGCCTTAATAGTATTATATAGGTTATCTTCCTCCTCTTTGGTAGGTTCTTGACCTTTTGCTTTCATGGTGCTAACCTGTATCTGCATTAAAACTTTGGCCGCCTGAGCACCTCCCATAACTGCAATTTGAGCTGTTGGCCATCCAACTATCAATCTTGGATCATAAGCCTTTCCGCACATGGCATAATTTCCTGCACCGTAGGAATTGCCCATTACTATAGTAAATTTAGGTACTACCGAGTTGGCCATGGCATTCACCATTTTGGCACCATCTTTTATTATTCCGCCTTGTTCCGATCTGCTGCCAACCATAAATCCGGTTACATCTTGCAGAAAGACAAGGGGTATTTTTTTTTGATTGCAATTCATGATAAAACGTGCGGCTTTATCTGCCGAATCGGAATAGATGACCCCGCCAAACTGCATTTCACCTTTTTTTGATTTCACCATTTTACGTTGATTAGCAATAATGCCCACAGCCCATCCTTCTATCCTTGCTAAACCACATATTATAGTCTGACCATAATCTTCTTTATATTCTTCAAATTCAGAATTATCGACCAGTCTTTTTATAATTTCCCTTGTTTCGTATTGTTTTTCTCTTGAATCAGGAAAAATCCCTAAAATATCTTGTTCCTTTTCTTTAGGAGGAAAAGACGCTTCTCTATTAAAGCCAGCTTTGTCATAATCGCCAACTTTGCTCATTATATTTTTAATTCGTGTAAGGCAATCCTGATCGTCTTTGCATTTATAGTC
The DNA here is from genome assembly GCA_947462515.1 of Bacteroidota bacterium. Taxonomy (GTDB): domain Bacteria; phylum Bacteroidota; class Bacteroidia; order JACCXN01; family JACCXN01; genus CANHPJ01. The sequence continues at coordinate 1,176 of CANHPJ010000077.1, forward strand.
TGTTACCCCAGAAATCTCGCAATGGGTAGTTGCTCCGCCAAGAGTCTCGTTATCAATAGATTCGCCAATAGCAGCTTTTACAAGGTAGGAGCCGGCTAAAAAGATTGTTCCAGTTTTATCTACTATCAAAGCCTCGTCAGACATGATGGGTAAATAAGCTCCACCTGCCACGCAGCTGCCCATCACGGCAGCTATCTGCAGAATGCCCATGGAAGACATTTGAGCATTGTTTCTGAAAATTCTTCCAAAGTGTTCTTTATCAGCAAATATTTCATCCTGCATAGGTAGATAAACTCCTGCGCTGTCAACCAAATAAATAATTGGCAGTTTGTTTTCCATAGCAATTTCCTGAGCTCTCAGATTTTTCTTGCCTGTAATTGGAAACCATGCTCCCGCTTTCACGGTGGCATCGTTCGCTACAATGATACATTGTTTTTTGCTTACATATCCTATTCCAACTACTACACCAGCCGAAGGGCACCCTCCATGCTCCTGGTACATCTCATCACCCGCAAAGGCACCTATTTCAAGAAACCGACTATCTTTATCGATTAAGAAATCGATTCTTTCTCTTGCGGTAAGTTTTCCATCAGCATGTTGCTTATCTATTTTTTTCTTTCCGCCACCCAGATAAACTTCCTGAAGCTTGCGCTCCATTTCTGATATCATTAATTTTATTTTGTCTTCGTTTTTGTTGAATTCCAGATTCATTTTATATTTTTTTGATAGGGGATTTTAAATAAAAATCAAATATAACAATTTACTAATCATTTTAATAAGCAGGTTTTAAATTGGAATCAAGTTAAAACAAGGCAGTTTTACCTGTCTTGAAATTTTGTCGGGTAATGTTTTCAATTTCCAAAAATCGTGCTCGAATTTTATCTATTCATTTTTTGTGAAAGGTTTTTAGTTACTCGTTTTTAAAATCGGTTTTGTAGCCGTTTTCTTATATAGATTCGAAGTTTTTTGATTAATCAAAATTTAATATACCAAATTAGGAAGCATAACTTGTTTAGCATTTCTTAATCCAATTATCTTTAATATTCGGGAATATAGGTTTGATATATCAAATGAAATTCATAGAACCACTCGAGTTCTATATCTGAATTTAATTTATACTTTTTATAACTGAGGGCTAATAGAGATGAAAAACGACGCTTTGATTTTTACAGAAATTGGGTTATTTCCAATTAAAAATATCGTTTTTTTGACTTGGTTTTAAATGGTTTAGCCATTTAAAACCTTTCAAGAAGGAGTCTTCGTATATTACCTCTTCAATGGGAGTTAAAATAGCCTTTGGTTTATTTATATAGGTTATTTTATCGATTGAATTTTCTTTTAAGTAAATTATCAATTCGCTGCTTTCTGTTTTGTTTAGGCCTAGATATGAACCATCATTTTCTTTTCCATAATAGAAGGTCTGGCAATTTCCGGATGCATTGACCTGGTTTAATTTATTTTTATCAAAAAATCCAATCATATTATTTCCAAATATCTGGTTGAATTTGAGAGAATCTTCCTGTGAGATAATAAATGCATTATTTTTAACGATCATTTTCTCAATTTTCCCGTCAAATGTTTTAACAGATATTGATTCGGCTGTTATTTGTTTATTTTCAGACCAGAGAATTGGTTTTTTAAACATTTTAATCATAGAATCCGCAAGGTTGTATGCCAGGGAGTCGCATAAGCCGGATAGGTCTGACTTATAAAATTTTACTTTGTGATAGGCAAATATATTTTTATCTTTTCTGGTACTATCCGTTATCATTTTCAATGTGTCGGCATGTAAAAACAATGAATCCTTTTCTAAGGAAAGAGTCATTAAAAGATTCCCGGTAACGAAGGAAGTATTCGTTTTTTCATTATGAGAGGCGTAGTCACCATTTATGGTGATGTTTTCGATAGTGTCTGTTATTTGAACATTTTTTATTGCTTTACCAAAGCCGCTATTTCTATCATAGTAAAGACTATCGCCTGATAGTTTTTTATTGTCGCTTAGCAGGTAAGCATTTTTTTTAAATTGAGCGATATTTTTTTTAGTGTCATACCAGCCATTTTCACAATAGATAAAATCTTTTTTACCAATAATTTGTGTTGGACCTTCAAAGAATGCAATATCTTTTATGGTATTGAATTTTAGAGTATCAGTTTTAATTTCCATTTGAGGATTTATCAAAACCACCCGATCTTTGTAAAACATAAGTTTACTATCCGTATAATAATAACCCTGAACACTAGTTAGCGTATTTTGATTTTTGGAGCTGATGATTTTACCGCCTGTACTATAATATGCGAGATTTTTATTTAGGTCATAATCGAGTTGACTTGATGTAAGAGTCATCTCTTTATCAAGCATGGTAACCTTGCCAAGTATGTTTGCTAGTTTTTTTTCTCCGTAATAATTTAAAATATCACCATAAATATGAGTTGAGTCATTTTGATTGATATGAATGTGGCCGTATGCCTTTAGGCTATTTGTTTCGGCGAATAAGTATGCACTGTCGCAATACATAATGGCATCGTTGTGTTTAAAGGCAACATCTCCAATTAATCTTTTTGCTCCGCTACCTAGAGTTTGGTCAAATTCAAGAGAATTTGCCTTAAGCAATTCTATTTTATCCGTTTTTTGTGCAAATGAATAAATAGAAAAGCAAAAAGCTACAAGCAAAAAGCTTAATTTTAAAAATATCGTATGCTGCTTTTTATTCAATGTAAATTTTATAAAACTAAAAATACGTTTATCAATTTTTCAGACAAACGTATTTTTATATCATTTATTTTTAGTTTTTAAACGGTTACTCTTTCTCTTTTAAGAGTTTGTTTCCTGTCAGGTCCAACAGAAACTATTACCACAGGGATTCCCAATTGATCCTCAATGAATTTAATGTAATTATTTAATTCCTCGGGGATTTCTTCGATATTTTCAATTTGAGTAAGATCGTTTTTCCAACCTTTAAATTCTTTGTAAACAGGGATTATATTTTCACCGATAGAGTCATAAGGGATTATGTCGGTTGTTTTTCCATTGTAATTATAGTGGGTACAAACTTTAATGGTTTCAAAACCAGAAAGAACATCCGATTTCATCATCATTAGTTGGGTTACACCGTTTAACATGGCTGCATATTTAAGAGCAGGGAGATCCAGCCAGCCGCATCTTCTTGGTCTGCCTGTAGTAGCGCCAAATTCACGTCCTATTCTTCTTAACTCTTCTCCGGTATTATCGAACAATTCAGTAGGGAAGGGGCCGCTGCCTACTCTGGTACAATATGCTTTGAAAATACCAATGACTTCTCCAATTCTTGTTGGTGCAATGCCTAGACCGGTGCAAGCTCCTGCAGTTATAGTATTTGAAGAAGTTACGAAAGGGTATGAGCCAAAATCAATATCCAATAGTGAACCTTGAGCACCTTCTGCAAGGACTGTTTTTTTATTAATTAAGGCATCGTTAATGTAATATTCGCTATCGACATGATCCAAGGATTTTAATACTTCGATACCCTCGAACCAATCGTTTTCAAAATCAGCCAGGTTATAGGAGAATTTATGAAATTCCAATAGTTGAGCGTGTTTTGCAACAAGGAAATCATATTTTTTTCTAAAGTCTGGTTTTGTAATGTCGCCAATTCTTAAACCATTTCTTCCGGTTTTGTCCATATATGTTGGACCGATTCCTTTTAAGGTAGACCCGATTTTATCGTTCCCTTTTGAAGCCTCGGAGGCAGCATCTAACAGTTTGTGAGTAGGAAGAATCAAATGAGCTTTTCGAGATATTTTTAATTTTTCTTTCACATTAACGCCCATTTTAATCAGAGCATCAATTTCTTTTTTGAATATTATAGGGTCAATAACTACTCCGTTTCCAACGATGTTAATACAACCTTCATGAAATATTCCACTTGGAATAGTATGCAAAACATGTTTAATTCCATTGAATTCAAGAGTGTGTCCTGCGTTTGGGCCACCCTGAAAACGAGCAACAATCTGGTAGTTTGGAGTTAAAACATCTACAATTTTGCCTTTTCCTTCATCTCCCCATTGTAGTCCAAGTAGTACATCTGCTTTAGTCATTCTAAACGAAAATTTAAATTTAAAATTATATAAAAACCTTTCGGTTTGGTAACAAGTTTGTTTTTCTGAATTAATGAAATCTATTTATTTGCCTTTTTACCTGCTTCAAAATGTTTTAAAGCATCTTCTGTATTTTTTTTCACGGTAAAAATACTGTTAAGTTTAGTGATTACAATTAGTTCTTTTACTTTATTTGATTCTTCAGCTAAAATTAGTTCACCATTGGCATTTCTGCACTTGGTAAACAGACTGATTATTACAGAAAGGCCAGTGCTGTTAATATATTTAAGGGCTTTAAGGTTAAAAATTATTTTATTTTTTTTTAAAGCTAATAATTCTTCTACTTTTTCAACTAATTCGTTGGCTTGTGTTTTTTCAATTATTTCACCCTCAAGGTAAAAAACACTGATGTTTTGTATTTGATCTAATTGAAATTTTAATGACATTTTATTTTAATTATGCTTTTCTAGTTGTTCGGATTCTGTGGTTGTCGCATCTTTTTTGCTCGAACAAAACTCATCATTACATAATCCATAGAGATTTAGGGAATGATAATTAATTTTAAAGCTAAAGTGTTGTTCAATAGATGATTTTATGCTCTGAATTCTAGGATCACAAAATTCAAGTACTTTACCACAGTTAGTACAAATTAAATGATCATGTTGTTTAAATTCATAAGATCTTTCAAATTGAGCAAGGTTTTTCCCGAATTGATGTTTACGAAGTAAGTTGCAATCTAGCAGGAGTTCAATAGTATTATATAGAGTAGCTCTGCTTACTCTGTATTTTTTATTTTTCATTAAGATGTAAAGTGATTCTACATCGAAATGCCCTTCGTGGGAGTATATTTCATTAAGTATTGCAAAACGTTCCGGCGTTTTACGATGAGTCTTCTGCTCTAAGTAATTTAAAAAAATCAATTTTACTTTTTCCTGAATATCTATTGTCGACATTTTTTAAAATTAAAACCTTAAAACAATCTTTAAAAGTAGGAAATAATCCTGAAATGATTTAATAAATTATGGTGTTTTAGGAAGCTTTAAATTAATTTCCACTAACTAAACCAAAGGAAAATCACTTTTTTTAAATCAAAGTGATAGGCTGTAAAAATTGTATTTTATGCATATATAAAAAGAAAAAGGCAGACTGTTAAGTCTGCCTTTCAGGTATTATAATTATTAAACAGTAGCTTTTTCTTTTTTGTCAGTCTCTTTTGATTTATCTTCAGTAGCTAAATCGATTACAAGAGGAGTAGCTATGCAGATTGATGAATAAGTACCTACGATTATACCAATTAATAAAGCAAAAGAGAATCCTCTAATTACCTCTCCACCAAAAATAAATATGGCAAGCAACACTACGAAGATTGTTACGGAAGTGTTAATTGTTCTACTTAAAGTGCTATTAAGCGCATTGTTGATGACATTTTTCATATCACTTTTGTTGTGTTCAGTGAGGTATTCACGAATCCTATCAAAAACTACCACGGTATCATTAATTGAATAACCTATAACTGTTAGAATAGCAGCAATGAATGCCTGGTCTATTTCCAGTGAGAAAGGCAATATTCCATAGAACAAGGAAAATAAGGCTAATACTAGTAAAACGTCATGAGTTAATGCTACCAGAGCACCAAGGCCGAATTGCCATTTTTTAAACCTTACTACGATATACAGGAATATAACTATTAAAGAGAATATTACAGCCCAAACTGCGGAAGCTTTAATGTCATCGGCTACTGTGGGGCCTACTTTTTGAGAAGACATAACTTCGAATTTGCCGGGAGCGAATGCAGTTAAGCCTTCGTTTAACTTAGCTTCCACCTGATTATCAATTTCCTGTGAGTTTTCGTCTATTAGGAATTTGGTAGTTACTTTAACCTGGTTTTGTTCACCAAAGGTTTTAACTTCTGGCGCTTCACCAAAAACACCTGTTAAAGCAGCTCTTACTTCCGTTGTTCCAACATTGTCGCTGAAACGAACAACATATGAACGGCCTCCTGTAAAGTCAACTCCCCAATTAAATCCTCTTGTAGCAAACGATCCAAAACCAATTAGAATGCATATTCCTGAAATCGCGTAATATAGTTTTCTGTTTTTAAC
>CANHPJ010000078.1 GCA_947462515.1 Bacteroidota bacterium
AAATAAAATTTCAAAAATGCTTTAATGAGCAGCTTGTGTATAACAGGCTTGTTTATATCTAATAATATTTTTTGTAAATTAGACGCTTAATTTAAAACTAACTTTTTTACATATGGAACAAGCAGTTTTGACTGACAAATTCGGAATACAAGAAGCATTAAAAACCTTGGGAATAAATGAAACAAACTACGGTGCCTCTACCGGAGTAAATCATTTTGAAACAAAGGGAAAGACTATTGAATCATATTCGCCTGTTGATGGTGCTTTGATAGGAAAAATAAATACCTGCACAGACCAGGACTACGAAACCATAATAAAAACCGCTCAGGAAGCTTTTAAAGTATGGAGAACGGTTCCGGCTCCAAAACGCGGAGAGATGGTAAGACAAATGGGCGAAGAGTTAAGAAAATATAAAGAGCCATTGGGCAAACTGGTTTCCTATGAGATGGGAAAAAGTCTTCAAGAAGGACTAGGAGAAGTGCAGGAGATGATTGACATCTGCGACTTTGCCGTTGGTCTTTCTCGTCAGCTTTATGGATTAACGATGCACTCAGAGCGTCCAAAACACAGGATGTATGAGCAATACCACCCCCTTGGTGTGGTAGGAATAATTTCTGCATTCAACTTCCCTGTGGCAGTATGGGCATGGAACTCAATGCTTGCATGGGTATGCGGAGATGTTTGCGTATGGAAACCAAGTTCAAAAACACCACTATGCGCCATAGCATGCCAAAATATTATGGTAAGCGTTTTAAAAAGAAACAATGTTCCGGAAGGAGTAAACTGTTTATTGATAGGCAACCCGGTAGGTGACTTGATGAACAACGATTCTCGTGTGCCATTAATTTCTTTCACAGGCTCAACTAGAATTGGAAGAATAGTTGCCTCTAAAGTGGCTGAAAGATTTGGAAAAAGCATTTTGGAATTGGGCGGTAACAATGCAATAATCGTATCGGAACATGCAGACTTAAGCATGGTATTGGTTGGATCGGTATTTGGAGCTGTAGGTACTGCAGGACAAAGATGTACCTCAACACGCAGACTAATTGTACACGAAAGTGTCTATGATAAAACCCTGAGTGTTTTAAAAAGTGCTTACAATCAGTTAGCCATTGGTAATCCATTAGATGCATCTAAACATGTTGGACCACTGATAGACAAAAAAGCCGTTGAGGATTATTTGAATGCCATTGAACATGCTAAAAATGAAGGCGGAAAGATCGTGGTAGAAGGTGGCGTTTTAACAGGAGAAGAATACGAAAGTGGATGTTATGTAAAGCCTTGCATTATTGAGGCGAAAAACAGTTTTAAAATCGTTCAGGAAGAGACCTTCGCTCCTATCTTATATGTGATGAAATACTCATCATTAGAAGAAGCTATAGACATGCAAAATGATGTTCCTCAAGGATTATCATCGTCAATCTTTACTAACAACATGCGTGAGGCCGAAAGATTTCTTTCTGCAGAAGGTTCTGACTGCGGTATTGCCAATGTAAACATTGGAACTTCGGGAGCAGAAATTGGCGGTGCCTTTGGTGGTGAGAAAGAAACAGGTGGCGGAAGAGAATCAGGATCTGATGCCTGGAAAGTATATATGAGAAGACAAACCAACACCATTAACTACGGCACCGACTTACCTTTAGCTCAAGGTATTAAGTTCCATATTTAATAGATAAACAATACTTTAATAATTGAATGTTAATCCCCCTACTCTTTGCACTAAAGAGCAGGGGGATTTTTTATTGGAGGCTATATAATGCTCGAAGTCAGAACTGTCTGTAAGCTTCTGCTCTTCTGAAATGTTGCTTTTCCGAAGTACCCCTTTGGTAAATTACTGAGACGAATAATCGACCAGAAAACGAAGCTTAAAACTAAATTTTGGTTAAATATTAAATATTTCAGGTGTTTACGAGTGACACCTTAAAAACTGATGTATTCTTGAGGATTTAAAGGGATGCCATTATACCAGAGCTCGAAATGAAGATGCGGACCGGTGCTTAATTCTCCTGAGTTGCCGATAATTGCAATAGCTTCGCCTGCTTTAACATAATCGCCTATCTTTTTAAGTAAAACAGAATTATGTTTATAGGCAGATATCAAATTATTGTCATGCTGAATTTGAATAACATAACCTTCGGTATTTGTCCAGGAAGCAAATACCACAGTGCCATTAATGGTAGCTTTAATGGCTTCATTCTCTCCGGCAGTTATATCGATACCGAAATGTGAATTTTTGGAGTTAAAAGAGCTGGTAACAGTTCCATTTAATGGGGTGAAAAAGAAAAAACTGCTTATGGTTTTGGTTTGACCCTTTTCGTCGTTTGCCGACAATGCATATTTATCCTCAGCTTCTATTTGAGCACGCAGCAAGGAATCGCTTTTCGATTTTTTAATGGTGATATTATCGTATTTATGAGTACTGTCTGATGGAACAGAAGCAGGACTTGGAGGGGTTTTCCCTTGAAGTATATACAGCAAATTCTGCATATAGGCATTTTTATTTTCTAGCTCTGTTGCAATAGAATCGGCCCTTAAGGAGGCATCCAAGGCGTTTCTCCTCAGGTTTACATCGGCATAGCCGGGAATAAATTCTCTAAGGGGTGTAAAAGCTACGATACTGATTACCAGTGTTATCAAAATTATTAAAACAGATCCTACAAGAATAAAAACGTTTAAAGGCGCAAGCACCATCGAGAATTTCTCAGCAAAACTCTCATCCTGCAAAATAACCAGACGGTACTTGCTTTTGAGTTTGGTGATAAGCTTTTTTTTCTTCTCTTTGTTTTCCATTTTTGCTAAACTACTTCTTTTGTTTTTCTCAGCTATGCAATTATACAAATAAAATATACTTTCTACAATTTGCCTTTATCGAAACTGTCATTCCAAGCCCTTTTGAATTTAAGGTCTTACCCTGGCAAAAAACCACTTTTTATTGATACCAGAATTCAATCGTAAATTGAAAAGGGAGCTTTTTTGAAAAAGCCGAAGCCATTAGAAGCTAAATTATCAGAAAAATAAAATATTTTTGCTCAAAATACGTTGTTAGAACTTACTGCTTGATTGCAATAATTAAAAAGCATTTATTCACCGCGCAGTTCAGCATGATTTGTGAGTAAAAGAAATAGGTAGTATACCCATTTATTAGAATTTGTTTTGAAGTTTAACCTTGCCAAATTTATATTATCAAGCATTACCGCACTGCTATTTGCAATGTTAACTTCGTGTTCGACAGATAAAAACACGATTGTTCACAGGAATTTTCATAATGTGACGGCACGTTACAACGGCTTTCACTATGCCAGAGAAAGTATAAAAGAAGGAGCCTTCAAATTAAGCAAAAGTCACAAGGATGATTATACCAGAATACTGAACATTAACAGATTGGGCGATGAAACCTCTGCAAAAGCGATTTTTCCGGAGATGGACAAGGCCTATAAGAAGACTTCCACGGTAATACAGCGGCATTCTATTTATATCCGAGGCCAAGAATATTGCAAATGGATAGACGACAATTACCTGTTAATTGGCATTTCTCATTATTATAAGCGCGATTATTTTGCTGCTCTTGAGATATTTGAATACATCACCAATCAATATAAAAAGGAAGAAATACGATACGATGCCATGGTATGGACTCTCAAAACATACAATGAGGCTGCCATAGTCAGTAAAGCAATACCCTTGATAGAGTTGATTGAAAATGATAAAAAATTCCCGGATCGATTAAAAAGAGATTTTAACATTGCCGTTGCCGACTTTTATCTTAAACAGGAAAAATATCACCAGGCAGGTGAGGCCTTGAAAAAGGTGGTAGACAAAAAATTTTTCAGTTTCAAATTAAACAAAGAGAATTATCCTCAATACCTAAAGACAGGTCATGCACCGAAGCTTTTCAGCACAAGGGATCAAACTTCCAGACTGATATTTATTTTAGGACAAATTTACCAGAGAGAAAATGATAATGCCAATGCCTTTAAGTACTTTGGCAAGGTGATAAAACGCAATCCTGATTATGAGATGGCCTTTCAGGCAAAGATGAATCAGGCAAGGTCATTTGACGTAAATGCAAAGGGCAATAGAAATATTAAAACACAACTTTTTAAAATGCTCAAGGATGCAAAAAACACGGAGTATTTTGATCAGATTTATTACTCATTGGCGGAGATCTTTTTTAAAGAAAATGAAAATGCCCTGGCTGTTAATTACCTCAAAAAGTCAATAGAGAGCAGCCAAAACAATCCCAAACAAAAGGCCTTTTCATTTTTAAAACTTGCCGATTATTATTTTAAAAATACCGACTATTTAAATTCCTTCTCCTATTATGACAGTGCACTGGCCAATCTACCCAAAGATTATGCAGATTTTGATAAAATAGAAAGCAAGAAGAAGAGTCTTGATAAAGTTGTAAAAAATTTAACTATAATCAGCAAAGAAGACAGTCTGCAAAAAATAGCCAGGATGAGTGATGATGAGCGAGACAAATTTCTAAATGGGATGCTGGAAGAAGAAAAAAAGCAGGAAATAGAAAAGAAAAAAAAGGCGGAAGAGCAGAAAGCAATGGTTTTAAGCAATGCCAATAGCGCACCGCGCTCCACTTCAAGCTCATCGGAATCAGGCTCGGGATCTACCTGGTATTTTTACAATACCTCATCAACAAGTATGGGATATGCCGAGTTTGCAAAAAAATGGGGCGACAGACCCCTTGAAGACAACTGGAGGAGGAAAAATAAAGAGTCAGTTGAAGCAGAAAGCACGCAGGTAAATGAAGAAAAAGAGGTTGTAGCCGACACGTCGCTTGTAGAAGCAGATGAAAACGGCAAGACATTAGCCAAAAAGAAAAGCCTACTTAAAGACCTGCCACTTAGTGCGGAACAAATGAAGACCTCTACTGAAGAAATGATGGAGGCCTATTATAGTCTTGGAACCATATACAAGGAAGAATTGAATGATTATGCAAATTCAATTATTGCCTTTGAAACACTGAACAAGCGGATGCCCGAAAACAAATACCTCTTACCCGTATACTATCAGCTTTATAGATCTAATATTCAAATAAATAACCAAGAAAGAGCAGAATATTATAAGAACATATTATTGAACGACTTCCCCGAGAGTGCTTACAGCAAGTTGATAAGAAACCCGGACTATGCCAAGGAAACTATGGCCAGCTTAAATGAAATTGAAAACCTTTACTCACAGACCTACGAACAATATTTGGAGGGGAAAGCAGAAAAGGTAATTTCAAATTGCGCTATGGCCAGGCAAAATTTCGGCAAGAGTAATTTAATGCCTCGGTTCGAGCTGCTCAATGCCATGGCCATAGGAAAAAGCAGGGGAGTAAAAGAATTTGAAGATGCCTTAAAAACAGTAATCATTAAATTTCCGCAGGATGAAGTGAAAAATAAAGCAGAGGAATTATTATCTTATATAAACTCATTAAGTGGAAAACAAGAGGAAAAAAAAGAAGTCGTTTTAACTGATACAACATATAAGTTTAAGTTCGACGAACTTCAAAACTGCTTGGTTATATTACCGCAATCGGCTCCTGTTAATGACTTACAAGCTGCCATAAACGAATTCAACAAGCAGTTTTTCAATACAGAAAACTATACACATAAAACACTGCCATTTAATGCAGAAAATCAGCTCATAATTATCTCAGCCATGCAGGATTCAAAAAAAGGGTTGATATACCTCAATGCTTTGAAAGAAGAAATATCAATAAAAGATTTGGTTGGAAATGATGCCACGTTTACATTGGTTTCCGATGCCAACCTTGCGGTATTTCTTGGCGAAAAAAAACTAGCCCCTTACCTTGATTTCTTTCAGAAAAACTATATCCCTTAACTTCAAGGATAGTGGTTTTTACAGGCTTTAGAAAGTCAGCCTGTCTTGCAAGAAATCCGTTGACTTTTTTATAGCATAAGCAGCATTCTGAAACAGCTCTTTATAAGGCCAAAAAGACAGCACAATTCTTGATCTTATATTAATGTGGAATTGCTGATCATACTTTTATTAATACTGCTGAACGGAGTTTTTTCGATGTCGGAAATTGCATTGATAACTGCACGTAAGTCAAAGCTTGAACTATCTGCAAAAAAAGGAAGTAAAAATGCACAAACGGCATTAAAAATAGTAAATGCGCCCAATAACTTCTTCTCTACCATACAGATAGGAATAACCCTAATTGGCATTTTAACGGGTGTTTTCAGCAGTGAAGAGATTACTCAAGATGTACAGAAAATAATTGAAAACACACTCCATTTAAACAGGTATACACATGCTGTTTCGCTTGGCATTGTAGCAATAATAATCACTTTTGTATCGCTTATTTTCGGTGAATTACTGCCCAAACGCATCGGACTTTCCAATCCCGAAACCATAGCTAAAGTGATGGCCAGGCCTATGAATGTAATCACACAAATAACAAGACCATTGGTTTGGATTTTAACACATTCAACCGATATGCTGATTCAGCTCCTGGGGATAAGAACACCGGATAAAAACACCATCACAGAAGAAGAAATAAAGGCAATAATAAGAGAAGGAACCGAAACAGGAGAGGTTCAGGAAATAGAGCAGAATATTGTTGAAAGAGTATTTAATTTAGGCGACAGAACTGTTTCAAGCATTATGACACACAAAAATAAAATGTGCTTTTTAGAGGTGAAGGATAATATGGAAGAAATAAAAAACACCGTCAATACCCACTCTCATTCAGTCTATCCGGTATATGATCAAAACAGAGATGATATAAAGGGAGTAGTATTTTTAAAGGATTTGTTTGTGAATATCAACCAGGATTCTTTTGAAATGGCTAAAATATTGAAAACAGCGCAATTTTTCATTGAAAACACCTCTGTTTACGATGCCTTAAAACAATTTAAAGAAAGCGATATACATTATGGTATTATAATTGACGAGTTTGGGCAAACCCAGGGAATTATCACCATGCACGATGTATTGGAGGGATTGGTGGGTGGGGTATACAAGTTGAACAAAAACGGATTTAAAATAGAACAACGACTCGACGGCAGCTGGTTAATTGATGGATATTACCCTTTTCATGAATTCTTGCATTATTTTGACTTAGATGAATTTTCTAATCAATACAAGTATAACACCCTAAGTGGTCTCATTTTTGACAATTTAAAACATCTGCCCATAACAGGCGAAAAACTCTGCTGGCATAACCTAGAAATAGAAATAGTAGATATGGACGGAGTAAAGATTGACAAGGTGATTGTGAAATTATTGGAAGCTGAATTGTCTTTAAAAGAATAGTTTTGATATGTAAGGGTGTCTAATTTCTAT
>CANHPJ010000079.1 GCA_947462515.1 Bacteroidota bacterium
CCAACAGGTCGATGATGCGTTGATCTATATCCGTAGTTGCTGCGGCATGATTGGCATTAAAATCATTGTGGGTATTTTCACCACTTTCTTCTTGTTGTTTGGCTTCTGGTTTAGTTGTAAAAACCGGGTTACCTTCAAAAAGATAGTTTTGAATGAATTCCCTTAGTTCAAGTGTTACGCTGTCCCAGCCTACTAAATCGTTTTTAGTTACAGAAATAAAGTTTGAGGTGATAAAAAGGCCTTTTACAAAAGGAAAGCTAAAAAGCTTTTGAGCAAGTGGAGAGGCTTTTGCCTGCGATGGCTCATTGTATTCAACCGTGATATCGTTATCTACCAACAATCTGTTTACCACAAATTTCATGGTAGTTGGATTTGGAGTGCTTTCGGCATAAACAACTGCCGGAGTTTTGGTAATTAGCATAAGTTTATTTGTTTTTACTGCAAAGGTAATTAATTACAAAACACATCTAATAGAAAATGGCAAAAAGGTTTTTTCGGATTAAAAATTCAACGTTTTATAATAAAATCGGTATAACCAATAATTACTCCTAATTGTTTTTTAACTCCTGTCACATCGGCTTTAGGTGGCCCTATTTTGCAATGTTTTATTAATTCTTCCAATATGGCTTCTTCGCCTTCTGCTTCAATAAATACGCTTCCGTCGGGCATGTTCATTACATATCCATTTATGCCAAGTTCTAGGGCTTTTGTTTGGGTGAAATTTCTGTAAAACACTCCTTGTACCCTTCCTGATATTACTAAACTGTAATTTTTAATCATAAAGGTTGATTTGAAATCATGGTTCAAATTTTGAATAGTATACAATAATAACAATTTAAAATTAAGGTATATGAACTATAAAAAGAATAAAAAGATAATAGATGTGCTTTTAGAATGTGCTGCTGAGTGCAATTACTGTGCCTCGGAATGTATTTCGGAAAAGCCCATAGACATGCTTAGGGATTGCATTAAGTTGAATATAGATTGTGCAGAAATTTGTGCTTTAACGGCTTCCCTTTTAGCCAGAGGGTCTCGTTTTTCTGCTGAAATGATGCAGTTTTGTGCTGATGCTTGTGAGGTTTGCGCAAAAGAGTGCGAAAAACATACCGAAATGACCCATTGTGTTCATTGTGCGCAAATATGTAAAAAGTGCGTTGAGGTTTGCAGCTTCCAGTTAGCTTAGTTAGTAGGGTTGGGGTTATTGAAAAATCTGTGGCCTTGTTTTTTTCGGGAGAATAAGTCTTAAGGTAAATTTAGACTTTGAATGATTTTTTAAGACAATACCTATTATTACTAAAAGGTATGGGGTTTATTTAAAAATCCTATTTATTAAAATCAGAATTATTATAGTCTTGTCGATAGGGTTTATAGTTATTTACGAAACGTTTCAGACCTCCTTGTTGGGAGGTCTAAAATTTTAGGATAACGTTTAGCAACTTTCACACTTTTTGAGATAGTGTTGCTTTATGAGATACTCCCCTCAAACAGGAAGCGACATTAACTATAATTTCAAAGGATTTCCTTGATTTATTTCAGTTTCGTAACCTATGTCAACTAAGAGCTGTCCGCTTTTTGCAGCAGCAACGGCAAGCTCATCACAGCGGTTGTTTTCTACATTCGAGGCATGGCCCTTAACCCATAAAAAACGTACTTTATGTTTTGGATATATCAATAAAAATCGCTTCCATAAATCAACATTTTTCTTGTCTTTAAAGCCTTTTTTTACCCAGTCAAATACCCATCTCTTATCAACCGAATCAACAACATATTTGGAGTCGGAGTAAATTGTGACTTCGCTCCCCGGGTTTTTAAGTGTTTCCAAAGCTATGATTACACTTAAAAGCTCCATTCTGTTATTCGTTGTATGTCTATATCCTTGCGAAAGCTCCTTGCGGTGCTGCCCCGATATCAATACTATTCCATAACCTCCCTTTCCGGGATTTCCCTGTGCTGCCCCGTCGGTATATATGCTTATCGAATTCATCCTAGTGAGGTATTAATAGTCCTATGTTTTTGGTGAAAAGTTTTACTGCAATTGCCATCAAAATAATTCCGAAAACTTTCTTTAAAATGGCTATTCCTCCATCGCCTAAAAGTTTCTCGAGATAATGTGTGTTCCTTAACACCAAATACACAATCAGAATGTTTACTCCTATGCCAAGTATAATGTTTTCTACCTGATATTCTGCTCTTAATGACAATAAGGAAGTCATTGTTCCTGCCCCTGCTACTATAGGAAATGCTATTGGCACAATGGATGCCGTGGCCGGCATTTCTTCCTTGTAAATTTTAATTCCTAAAATCATTTCCAATGCAATAAAAAATATTACAAAAGCTCCGGCTACAGCAAATGAATTAACGTCAATGCCTATAATGCTTAATATCGACTCTCCCAAAAACAAAAAAAGTATCATGATAAATCCAGCTACTATGCTTGCCTTTCCGGATTCTAATTTCCCCGATTTCCGCTTTATATCGATAATTATCGGTATTGATCCCATAATGTCAATTACTGCAAAAAGCACCATCGAAACAGTTACAATCTCCTTTAAAGAAAAATTCAAACTCATAATATTATCTTTAAATCGGCCAGTAGTAAATTCTCAATAGTTTTTGAAAAATAATCATGTTCCAATTTTTGAACTTTATGCTCTATGTCCTCCGCAGTATCATTTTCTTCAACATGGCATTTAGCTTGTAAAATTATTTCCCCTTTGTCATATTCTTCGTTTACAAAATGTATGGTAATTCCTGTTTCTTTTTCTTGCGCCGCTATAACCGCTCTGTGCACATTCATCCCATGCATGCCTTTTCCTCCAAATTTTGGTAATAATGCTGGATGAATATTGATTATTCTGTCCCTATATTGTTTGATTATATTTTGAGGTATCAGCCATAAAAATCCTCCAAGCAGAATTAAATCTATGTGATTTTCACTTAATATATTAATCGTACTGTCTGTGTTGTAAAATTCTTCACGGTCTAATACAACAGTCTTAATATTAAATGTTTTAGCTATTTCTAGAACACCTGCTTTACTGTTATTGGTTATAATCAGGCTTATTTTGGCAACTTTGTTGTTTTTGTGGTTGAAATGATGAATTAATTCTTTCGCATTAGATCCATTTCCTGAGGCAAATATGGCTATTTGTTTCATTTTTCTTTTTCTGTAAAATTAACAAAGTATTGGTTTCAAACAAAAACCCTTGTGTTTCTTTTCAAATAGCTTGTTTGCAACAAATATTCTCCAAAATAAATTTTGAAAAAATGTAATTATTAAAAATAAAATTTTGATATTCGCAGTAATTAAACCCCTAAACAAAATTATATGGAGGTTTTAATTATTTAACGCAATAATTTTTGCAATTTTTTTGAATTATATTTTTTAAATTCATTTCTTTGCAAACGAAAATTTACAAACAATCTAAGAAAGGAGTTCAAAAATGTCTGATATCGCATCAAAAATTAAGTCAATTATAGTAGATAAATTAGGTGTTGACGAGAATGAAGTTACACCTCAAGCAAGCTTCACCAACGATTTAGGAGCTGATTCACTTGATACAGTTGAATTAATTATGGAATTTGAAAAAGAATTCAACATTGCAATTCCTGATGATCAAGCTGAAAAAATTGGAACAGTTGGCGATGCTATCTCTTATATAGAAGCAAACGCAAAATAATTTTGATTTAAATTACTTTATTTTTGGCACGCATGTTTAAACTTGTTTTGAGCATGCGTGTTATTTGTTACCCCTAAAATAATTAGCACATGAAACTAAAAAGAGTAGTTGTTACAGGACTTGGAGCTATTACTCCTTTAGGTAATAGTGTTTCAGATTTTTGGAATAATTTAATTAATGGTGTCAGCGGCGCCGCCCGCATTACTCGTTTCGACCCATCTAAATTTAGAACCCAGTTTGCCTGCGAGGTTAAAGGGTTTAATACTGAAGATTACTTCGAGAAAAAAGAAGTTAAAAGATTGGATCTTTATGCTCAGTTTGGTCTTGCTGCCGCTGATCAAGCTTATAGAGATGCCAATTTTGATGCTGAAAAAATCAACTTGGACAGAGCCGGTGTTATCTGGGGCTCCGGTATTGGTGGTTTGGATACCTTTTTGGTAGAGTGTGGCAATTTTGCCAAAGGTGATGGAACTCCTAGATTTAATCCGTTCTTCATTCCAAAAATGATTGCAGATATCGCTTCTGGCCATATCTCTATTCGTTTTGGCTTTAGAGGACCGAATTTTACAACTGTATCAGCTTGCGCCTCTTCCACAAATGCCCTTATCGATGCGTTTAATTATATCCGTTTAGGAAAAGCTGATATAATCATCTCTGGAGGTTCTGAAGCAGCAGTAAATGAAGCCGGTGTTGGTGGATTCAATGCTATGCATGCGCTTTCAGAAAGAAACGATGATCCTACAACTGCTTCAAGACCATTTGATGTTGATAGAGATGGTTTTGTCTTGGGTGAAGGTGCAGGTGCAATGATTCTTGAAGAATATGAACATGCTGTAAAAAGAGGTGCTAAAATATATGCCGAAATTGTTGGTGGTGGAATGTCTGCAGATGCTCATCACATTACTGCTCCTCATCCGGAAGGATTGGGTGCATTAAATGTAATGAATAACGCTCTCGTTGATGCAGAGATGCTTGCTACCGAAATAGATTATATTAATGTTCACGGTACATCTACCCCTCTTGGTGATATAGCCGAATCAAAAGCTATTTTGGGTGTGTTTAAAGAACACGCTTATAAATTGAATATCAGCTCTACCAAGTCAATGACCGGCCATTTATTGGGTGCTGCCGGTGCTATTGAAGCCATGGCTTGTGTATTGGCCATCAAAAACGGAATTGTTCCGCCAACGATGAACCATTTTACGGATGACCCTGCTATTGACTCTAAGCTTAACTTCACATTTAATAAAGCTCAGAAAAAAGAAATTAATGCTGCTTTAAGTAATACTTTTGGTTTCGGTGGGCATAATGCCTCCGTAATATTTAAAAAATTCAGAGAATAGTTGTTTTGAATTTTTTAAAGTATTTCATCTTACTTTTCTCAAAAGAAAAAAAATATTACCGGGAAATAAATAACCTTTTGGGTTTTTATCCCGGTAATATTGCTTTATATCAAACCGCTTTCAGACATAAGTCTGCCGCCTCAGAAACTTCTCACGGCTCCAAGAATAGTAATGAAAGAATGGAATATCTCGGTGATGCCATCTTCGGGTCTGTAATTGCCCACTATCTTTTTAAGAAGTTTCCCTATAAGGATGAAGGTTTTCTCACCAAAATGCGATCTAAAATTGCTTGTCGAGAATTTATGAATAAGCTGGCTGTAAAAATGGGAATTAATCAGTTTGTAATCTATCAAGGGGATAAAAATTCCAGGTTCAAATCAATAAACGGCGATGCTTTTGAAGCACTCATAGGTGCTATTTATCTCGATAAAGGCTATGATTTTGCCGAGAAATTTATTCTCGAGCGTATCATTAATCTTCACGTGGACATGGAGGAGGTGGAAACTACCGAAACTGATTTTAAAAGCAAGCTCATCAACTATATCCAAAAGGAAAAAAAATCAATGCAGTTTGATATTGAGGAAGAGCAGATTAAAGGTCACCAAAAACAATATAAGGTATCCCTAATCATTGATGATGAATTGGTTGGAAAAGGTCTTGACGTTTCTAAAAAAAGAGCAGAACAACAAGCTGCTCATAAAGCCTGTGAATTCTTTAATATACTATGATTTTTGTTTCCCGATAATCAGTAACAACAAATATTCTTTTTCAAACCATCTTCGTTTTTATAAAGCCTTTTTTTCAACCAGGTTGGTCAGCTCTACAAAATCCTCAACCGATAGCTCTTCGGCCCTCTTGGTGAAAAATGGATGACTTGAAATCTCCGGCTTGTCATGAATGTAAGGCTTTAAAGAATTTCGTAAAGTCTTCCTTCTTTGGTTGAATCCTGCCTTTACTACCTTAACAAATAAAATTTCATTACAACCCAATTCCATAGTTTTGTTCCTTGTACAACGTATTACGGCAGACTTAACTCTAGGGGGCGGTGTGAACACATCTTCATGCACTGTGAACAAGTATTCAATGGTGTAAAAAGCCTGCAGGAAAACGCTTAAAATCCCGTATGTTTTGTTTTTCGGCGGTGCCGCTATTCTTTCTGCTACTTCTTTTTGAAACATCCCCACTAATACCGGAACTTTGTCCCGGTGCTCCAGCATTTTAAATAGTATCTGCGATGAGATATTATATGGAAAATTACCTATTATGGCAAATTGCTCATTAAATAAATCTTCAAGGTTCAGCTTAAGAAAATCTCCCGAGATGATGCGGTTTTCCAAACTTGGAAACTTTTTTTGAAGGAAAGCGATAGATTCCCTATCTATATCGATTATTGTAGTCTCATAATCTGTTTTTTGAAGTAAAAACTGAGTAAGTACTCCCATTCCCGGACCAATCTCAAGCACTTTTTTAAATTGTAAAGCAGGATTAAGTGCTTCAACTATGTTTTCTGCTATTGTTAAATCGTTTAAAAAATGTTGTCCGAGGTGTTTTTTTGCTCTTACTGTTTCTCTCATCTAGCTTGTTTCAAAAATATAATTGTTGTTTCTGTTAATCCTTTCCGGTAAATTTTTACGATTGACGGGAGATTGTTATTTATCAATGCGCTATACCACTTCTAATAATGTTCTAAAAGCTACAAATTTTCCAACATACCTATCCTGGTGTTCTTTTTGTAATCGTGGTGCCTGCTGGCTGTAATATTCCTCCAAATCTGCCATCGAAGCACAGGTATATTGAATAGAATAGGTCATGCCCGATTCCTCTTCCACCAAAACTCTGCAGAAACGATTTTCAAGGAAATAACCGGTTTTCATAACATCAGGAATATGTGTTTCCTTCATCCAATTAAGCCACTCTTCATGTACGTCATTTTCGATGTTTACTGTAACGTTATAAATAATCATAATCGAATAATTTTTTGTTTTTAGAATAAATATTCGTTTTTATATTCCCCTTTTCTGGAGTTTAATTCACCACATCGCCCCTCAGTGCTCTGAATCTTTTTCTGGCTTCAACAGTTAATAAACTTCCCGGGTAGTCTGTTAATAGTTTTTGGTAATGCTCTTTTGCCTTTTCATTATTATTAAAATAATATTGATTCATTTCGGCTAAACGAAATAATGCGTCATCAGCCAATATATCCGTAGCATATTGATCCAAGATGGACTGATAAAG
>CANHPJ010000080.1 GCA_947462515.1 Bacteroidota bacterium
ATTTATAAAAAACATTCGCACACCAAAAAAACAATATTTTATTGAAAATTAAAAACGTATTAAAACGATCAAAATAAATAATTACATCAAAACAGTAAACTAGGTGTTAATTTAATTAATTTTGATCGTAAATTTATTATTCAAAACAACATGTATACAGGACTACTTCACCTCCATTCTTTTTTGCGCTATATAGCACTTATACTGCTTATAATAGCCACTTTAAAATCAATTTCCGGCTTTGTTTCAAAAAAAGAGTTTTCTCCTTTAGATAATAAACTAAGCCTTTTCACCTTTATTTCCATGCATCTGCAACTTACCATTGGTCTAATTTTATATTTTATTAGTCCAATTGTTAAAACTGGACTAAGCGATATGGGAAGAGCTATGAAAGAACCCTCGCTTAGATTCTGGACTGTTGAACATATCTCAATGATGCTTGTTGCTATAATTTTAGTTTCCATTGGAAGAATTTCCGCTAAAAAAGCAACTGATGACAATACAAAATTTAAACGTCAAGCCATTTTGTTTACTATTGGATTAATAATAATAATGATATCTATTCCTTGGCCGTTTTCAAAAGTAGCAAGACCTTGGTTTTAATTAACTCATGAACGAAACTTCAAACAAAACTGAAACTGCGGTTTTAGTAGGATTAATTCACAATAAACAAGACGAGATTCAAGTTAGAGAGTATCTTGATGAATTGGCTTTTCTCGCAGAAACTGCAGGAGCCCAGCCCATTAAACGATTTACCCAAAAACTGGAACGTCCTGACTCTAAAACATTTTTAGGAACAGGGAAACTTAACGAAGTAAAAGAATACATCAAGGAGCATGAAATAAACCTTGCTATTTTCGACGATGAGTTATCCCCTTCTCAACTCAGAAATATAGAAAACATTCTTGCTTGTAAAATCTTGGATAGAAACAGTCTTATTCTAGACATTTTTGCCCAACGTGCCAGGACTGCATCTGCAAGAACTCAGGTGGAGTTGGCACAATATCAATATTTGCTTCCTCGGTTAACCCGACTATGGACCCATTTAGAAAGGCAAAAAGGTGGTATTGGTATGCGAGGCCCTGGTGAAACAGAGATTGAAACTGACAGAAGGATTATTCGCAACAAAATTTCTTTGCTTAAAGAAAAACTTAAAACTATTGACAAGCAAATGGCTACGCAGAGAAAAGGGCGTGGAGAAATGGTCAGAGTAGCCTTGGTTGGATATACCAACGTAGGGAAATCAACCATCATGAATTTGGTAAGCAAATCTGAAGTATTTGCCGAGAATAAACTTTTTGCCACACTTGACACTACCGTTCGAAAAGTAGTACTTGAGAATGTTCCTTTTTTACTTTCTGACACGGTAGGGTTTATCAGAAAATTGCCAACTCAGTTGGTGGAATCTTTCAAATCAACCTTGGACGAAGTTCGAGAAGCAGATATATTACTTCATGTTGTTGATATTTCTCACCCAAATTTTGAGGAGCAAATCGAGGTGGTAAAACAAACACTCCTGGATATTGATAAAGTAGAAAAGCCTACTATTTTAGTTTTCAATAAAATAGATGCTTATAAATTTACACCCAAAGATGAGGATGATTTAACACCTATAACTAAGGAAAACGTTTCATTAGTGGATTTAAAAAACAGTTGGATGTCAACTTTGAATACTCCGGTAATTTTTATTTCGGCACAAGAGAAAGAAAACGTCAAGGAGTTTAAAAGCATTTTACATCAAAAAGTAAGAGAAATTCATATGAAACGATATCCTCATAGTAAAATAAGCATTTTATAATCTTTACTATTTCTGATCGTTCAAGAAATTTAAATTCCTTTTTAGTCCTTTAAACTTTGTCCTTTTAATTGGTGAATTTTTAAAAACAACTTCGAAAACTTCTTCTGTCATTTCTTCCCATTCTTTTTTTTCCATATTAATTATTTTATCATTTGGAGAAAAAGACAATTCGGAATGTGGTTTTGAAAAACGATTCCAAGGACACACATCTTGACAAATATCACAGCCAAAAGCCCAATCCTCAAATTTACCCTTCATAGAATCAGAGATACTTTCTTTTAATTCTATAGTAAAATAGGATATACATTTGCTTCCATCAACAACATATGGCTCAACAATTGCCTCCGTTGGGCACGAATCAATGCACTTGGTGCAAGAACCACAATAGTCTTTGACGGGGCCATCGTATTCAAGATCAAGATCGATTATCAATTCGGCCAAAAAGAAAAAAGAACCGCTCTGCTTATTAATTAGATTTGAGTTTTTACCAACCCATCCCAATCCCGATTTCTTGGCCCAAGCTCTATCCATAACCGGTGCCGAGTCAACAAATGCTCTCCCGGAAACCTCGCCAATTTGTTCGTTGACGGAGTGCAGAAGTTCTTTTAACTTATCCTTTATTACATAATGATAATCTTGGCCATAGGCATATTTCGAAATTTTAGGAGCGTTTTGAATTTGCTGTTGGGAAGGATAGTAATTTAAAAGCAAGGAAACAACAGATTTGGAGCCCTCAACCAAAAGTGTTGGGTTTAATCGTTTATCAAAATAATTATCCATATAGGACATTTGACCCTGCATGCCCTTTTTAAGCCAATTTTCAAGCCTTGGAGCCTCTTCCTCCAAGAAACCGGACTTTGAGATACCGCAATACATAAAACCTAGTCTAGAGGCTTCTTTTTTAATAAACTGCGTATTGAATTCCTTATTTGAAAGCAATGAATTATTTATTAGACCTTAATAGAAAGATTTCTGAGTATATAAAGCATCTTATATATCAAAAAGAGAACCCTGATTTCTTTTTGGAACGCGTCCCAAGTGAATATAAGCCTTCTCAGTAGCTTCTCTTCCACGCGAGGTTCGCATTAAGAAACCTTCCTGAATCAAATAAGGCTCATAAACCTCTTCCAAAGTTCCACCTTGTTCACCAACAGCGGTAGCAATGGTGGTTATGCCAACAGGGCCACCCTTAAACTTATCGATGATAGTGGTTAAAATCTTATTATCCATTTCATCCAAGCCATATTTATCGACATTAAGCGCTGTAAGGGTAAGATTTGCTATGGCTAAATCAATTTGACCTGTACCTTTAATTTGAGCAAAGTCCCTTACTCGTCTTAAAAGAGCATTAGCAATTCGAGGTGTACCGCGGCTTCTTCTTGCAATTTCATAGGCTGCATCCTGATTTATTTTCACTTTGAGAATATCACAGGAACGTTCTATGATTCCTGACAGTGTTTTGGCATCGTAATATTCGAGACGAAAATTTATCCCAAACCGAGCTCTAAGAGGTGCAGTTAATAATCCTGAGCGAGTTGTTGCTCCAACAAGTGTAAAAGGATTCAATTGAATTTGTATTGAACGGGCATTAGGGCCAGAATCAATCATAATATCAATTTTATAATCTTCCATAGCTGAGTATAAATATTCCTCAACTACATTGCTCAATCGATGAATTTCATCGATAAATAAAACATCACCCTTTTCCAAGTTAGTAAGCAATCCTGCTAAATCTCCGGGCTTTTCTAAAACTGGACCTGAAGTAACCTTAATGTTAACACCCAAATCGTTGGCTATAATAAAAGATAAGGTTGTTTTGCCGAGTCCTGGAGGACCATGCAAAAGAACGTGATCTAGAGCCTCATCGCGCAACTTAGCAGCTTCAACAAAGACCTTCAAATTATCCACAACTTTTTGTTGTCCTGCAAAATCATTAAACTCATTCGGCCTAAGCGCTTTTTCAAGCTCTCTTTCTTCGGAGGACAAATTATCCAAATCTGGATCTAAATTCTCATTCATTAATTCTTATCTTATAGAGTAAATTTAGGAATTTGTTACTTATAATTTACTGTTTAATTAAAAACCCTTTTTGAAAATCATCAAAAAGAAAATTTATCTTAACCATATATAGCGGCGAATTTAAGAATCGACCATAGTGTCGGTTATTAGCCATTAATAAACGATAACCGATGCCTCCTCCAAAAGAAAACCAAGAAAACAGTTTGTATTCAGTAGTCATAGCCGGTTCATATAAAATGATCGATTTTTTATGATACATAATTTCTTTTCCCGTATCATCATTTGAAATAAAGCTTGCTTGACCAAATCCTAACTGAACAGGGATAGAATGTTCCCATTTATTATCTCGATAAAATACATACTCGATAAAAGGAGATAAATAGGTAAAGTTAATTTTGTAGGATTTAACAAGGTTTAAATTAAATTCTCTCTTTGAGTAATTATCGAGATAAGCATCTGTGCTTAAAAAATTAAACCCGACACCAATTATTAATGATTTTTGATACTTGAACCCTAGTTTAATTCCTGAAAACCCTGCCTTACGTGAAGAGACAAACGAATTTCGATTATCTATTTTAAAATAAAATTCAGGCTTGTATTGTAATCTGGAATTAAGTGAGTCAAAAATCTGAGCACTTAGATTACTTAGAGACAAGCAGGCAAAAAAAAATATAAGATACTTTAAAAGAGTTTGTTTCAAAATGATGTGCAAAAAAAAATCCTTAATTAAAATTAAGGATTTTTTTGTTTAAATTATATTAATGATGATCTTCTTCTCCATCTTTATATGGAACCGTTTGAGGTATAAAATCGGATTCTTCTCCAGGTTTTGAATAATCATATGGCCATCTGTGTACTTCAGGAATAGCTCCCGGCCAATTTCCATGAACATGTTCAACTGGAGTTGTCCACTCAAGTGTATTAGAATTCCATGGGTTTTGAGTTGCTTTAGGCCCTCTAAACAAACTATAGAAGAAATTGAATAGAAAAATTACTTGAGCACTAGCAGCTATGATAGCAAAAACTGTAACGATAACATTTATATCTACTAGGTTATCGAACATAGGGAAAGCACTATTAGAATAATACCTACGAGGAACACCTGCTAATCCTAAAAAATGCATCGGGAAGAATACACCGTAAGCCGAAACGAAGGTTAACCAAAAGTGAGCATAACCCATTTTAATATTCATCATTCTACCAAACAATTTTGGGAACCAATGATAAACTCCGGCAAACATACCAAATATAGCAGAAAGACCCATTACTATATGGAAATGCCCAACCACGAAGTACGTATCATGAACATTAATATCTAAGGCTGAATCGGCTAGAATTATACCAGTAAGACCACCAGAAATGAATGATGAAACTAAACCAATAGAAAAAAGCATAGCTGGGGTAAAAATAACATTACCTTTCCATAAGGTGGTAATATAATTAAATGCCTTTACAGCTGATGGTATAGCAATTAATAGAGTTGTGAATACGAAAACAGAACCTAAAAAAGGACTCATACCAGTAATAAACATGTGGTGACCCCAAACAATAAAGGATAAAAATCCTATAGCTAACATAGATCCAATCATGGCTCGGTAGCCGAAAATAGGTTTTCGCGAGTTTGTAGCAATAACCTCAGAGGTAATTCCTAAAGCCGGTAGTAAAACGATATAAACTTCTGGGTGACCCAAAAACCAAAACAAATGTTCAAATAAAATCGGACTACCTCCATTATTTGTTAAAGCCTCTCCACCAATATATATATCAGATAAATAAAAGCTTGTTCCAAAACTCCTATCAAATATCAATAACAATGCGGCAGCAAATAAAACAGGAAAGGACAAAACACCAAGAATGGCAGTAATTAAGAAAGCCCAAATGGTTAAAGGTAATTTAGTCATTGACATACCTTTTGTTCTTAAATTAACAATAGTTACAATGTAATTTAAACTTCCTAGCAAAGAACCGGCAATAAACAAAGACATACTGATCAACCAAAGAGTCATACCTAAACCTGAACCAGGCATAGCTTGAGGTAATGCACTTAGAGGAGGATAAATTGTCCAACCACCGGAAGCAGGGCCAGTTTCAATAAACAATGAAGAAACCATTATTATTGAAGAGATACAAAACAACCAGTAAGATAGCATGTTTAAAAAACCGGAAGCCATATCTCTAGCGCCAATTTGAAGAGGAATTAGTAGGTTACTGAAGGTTCCACTAAGACCACCAGTTAACACAAAAAACACCATTATAGTACCATGAATGGTAACTAATGCTAAATACATGTTAGGATCTAGCACGCCTTCAGGAGCCCATTTCTCTCCCAGGAAGAATTCCAAAATTGGAAATTTCTGCATAGGCCATGCAAGTTGCAACCTGAAAAAAACAGACATCATCATTGCTAATACGGCCATAACTATAGCAGTTATTAAAAACTGCTTACCAATCATTTTGTGATCTTGACTAAATATATACTTAGTAAAGAAATTTTCTTCTTCGTGCGCGTGATCATGATGATCATCGTGAGAGTGACTATGTGTATGTAAACTATCCATTGACATAATATATGGTAAATTAGCTAGATTAACAATTAATTATTTATTTATTGAATCGGTTAAAGCTGAATCTACAGCTAATGGTGCTATAGTAGAATCCAAAGAAGGCATTTGATTATTAAAAAATGCCTTTTGTTCTTTCAACCATTTCAAGTAATCTTCTTTAGTATCAACAACGATATTCATTTGCATATTCCAATGAGCAGCACCGCAAATCTTATTACACAAAAGAACATATTCAAAGTCTTTATTACCTGTTTTCTCTTTCATCTGAGCAGTAGTTAACCTAGGAACAAAATGAAGTTGAGTAACCATGCCCGGAACACAATTCATTTGTGATCTAAAATGTGGCATATAAGCACTATGAATTACGTCACGAGATCTAAAAACAAAATTAACAGGTTCGTCAATAGGTATGTGTAATTCTCCTTTAACAATCATATCATCCCAAGCTGACTGATCAGCTGAATCAAGACCTAAAGCATTTGAACCTTCTATTAATTTATAAGAAGCATTTCCTAGTTTGCCGTCTGCACCAGTATAGCGAGCAGTCCAATCAAATTGTTTTGCATAAAGTTCAATTTTAAGAGCATTATCAGGAGCTTGTGCAGTAATTGAATTCCAAGATTTAATACCATAAACGATAATTACTGTTAAAACTAATGCAGGTATAATTGTCCAAATAAACTCAAGTTTATTACTATGAGCAAAGAAGGTTGCTTTATTATCTTTCCTAAAATAATATTTGAAAGCAAAAATAAATAGGAGAGCTTCAGTAACAAAAAATACAAAGATAATGATTGCAAAGTTAAAATTGAGTAATGTATCTGTTTCAAGCCCATGAACAGAAGCTGATTCAGGCAACATAAGGTCTTTCCA
>CANHPJ010000081.1 GCA_947462515.1 Bacteroidota bacterium
ATTAGAGAAATCATATTTTTCGGAGAAAATGTAATTGACTTTTATAAATCTCAGGATTCAAAAGTTCAGCTAAAAATTGAATATGTTTTAGATTTGGTAAAATTTAAAGGCCTACTCCAATAAAGTTCTATAAGAAATAAGAAAGTTCCAGTGGTATTTATGAGGCAAGCGTTATTACTTGACAAAAAAGTGGTCGAATACTTTGTTTTCTGGATGGAGGAACACTGGTCGTATTGACAAATCTTCCTTCCTTGGCTTAGCTATAAAGTAAACTTGCTAATTACTTTCAAAAAAACATGTATCTTGAATTAACCTCCTGTTAAATCTTGCAACATATGCATTTGTTAATTGAAATTAACTATTATTAAAATAAAACAAACTCGATTATGAAAAACATTTTAACCATATTAATATTTACAACTTACCTATCCTCATTCGGTCAGAATTTCAGCTACCCTAATCTCTCTGTAAAGGAAACGAAAATTGAAAACTTTATTCCAAAAAACTGGACCTTGTTAAAACTGGCTAAAGGAGACTTAAATAAAGATTCCATACCTGACTTTGCAATGGCAATTCAATTCAAAGACACCGTTGCACTTGTTAATTCTGAAAAAAATTCTGACAATAAAGAATATTACGACACGGTTTACGCACAACCCAGAATGTTACTCATTGGATTTTTCGACAAATTATCCGGACAATACAACTTGGTTGAGAAAAGCACTTCATTTATAATGAATCATGATGATCCAAATATGGAGGAGCCTTTTGACGATTTAACTATTAAAAAAAATGTATTGAGTATTCGTTTTAATATTTTCATGAATATGGGCAGCTGGTATATGTCCACAAATAGTTACAAGTTTAGATTTCAAGAAAACGCTTTCAAACTTATAGGTGCAGACTATAATTCAACTCATCGCGCTAGCGGAGAAATTGAAAATAGAAGCTATAATTTTTTAAGTAAAAAAGTACTGATTGAAACCGGAAACGCAAGTAATTCGAAGTTAAATGCCACATGGAGAACATTTAATTTTATAGAACTTAAAACATTTAAAACTTTTATCAAACCTTTTACTTATGAAGTTGAAAATGGATTCTATATTTAAAATTAAACAAACGCTAAATTAAGTCTGAAGCCAATATCAAAATAAAAAGAGCCTACTAACCCCATTAGGAATGAACACCAAAAATCACACGAATTAAGATAAATTAACATAAGCCCCTTTTCAAAAGTGGTACTTTGGAAAATAGAAATACTCCTGATTCTTTTTAAAAAAGAATATATTAAATTTACAAATAACATAAAAACATAAATAACATGACATTGCTACCAATTTTAGGAATCATCATCTTAATACTTCTCTCAGGTTTTCGAATTGCACAAGAATATCAGCGTGCGGTTGTTTTCAGACTGGGACGTTTTAACGCTATAAAAGGACCCGGACTATATTGGATAATACCTCTAATTGAACAACAACAGCGTGTTGACATCAGGACAAAAACAGTTGACCTAGAGCAACAGGAAACCATAACCAAAGACAGCGTAACGATTAAAGTTAATGCAGTACTGTGGTTTAAAATTACCAATGCAGAGGACGCAATTATCAAAATTGCAGATTATAACAAGGCAGTTTATCAGTTTTCTGTTACAGCCTTGCGAAATATTATAGGACAGCATACACTTGATGAAGTACTTAGAGAACGAGAACAAATAAATGGAACACTTCAAAAAATTGTAGATTCAACAACCGAACCTTGGGGAATTAAAATTGAAATGGTAGAGATGAAAGATGTTGAAATTCCTGAAGCCATGCAAAGAGCTATGGCCAGAGAAGCGGAAGCTATAAGAGAAAAAAGAGCAAGAATTGTAAAAGCAGAAGCTGAATTAGAAGCCTCCATAAAACTAACCCAAGGAGCAAAAGAGATGGAAGGCAGTCCAATTGCTCTTGAACTAAGAAGAATGCAAATGTTGTCTGAAATTGGCATAGACAATAATACAACTACTATCGTTCTTGTACCTTCCGAATTCACTAACGCAGCCAGGAGTTTTACAGAACTTGTGACTCAAAAGAAAGTTGAAGGATAATTATTAATTTACAATATCAGTAACCTATTAAACAGAAGAAAAACAAGTTAGCAATTAGGCCTTAAAAAAAAATCTGGTATTGGTAAGTATAATTTTTACTTATATAGTAATACTTATCACAGAAGACAATCCCTTGAAGGACTGACTGGGTGATATTAATATCTTGAAAAAGAAACAGCCTCTCCGAAAACATTATTTTTTGAAGTTTATACTCTTTACATAAAAAAATGAGCGATACCTTTTTATCAGCCCAATGGGAAAACCTGATTATGGCAAATTATGCCGTTCATCCCGATTTGTTAAAACGATATTTACCTAAAGGTGTTGAATTGGATTTTTATAATGATAAAGTATACGTAAGCCTGGTTGGTTTTATGTTCAAAAAAACCAGTCTATTCAAAATACCAATTCCTTTTTTAGGAACCTTTGAAGAAATTAATCTACGATTTTACGTAAAAAGAATTGAAGGAAACACGATAAAACGCGGCGTAGTTTTTATAAACGAAACTGTTCCCTATAAACCGGTAGCCTGGTTAGCTAACAAATTGTATAAGGAACACTATACGGCTATACCTACAAAAAACACAATAGAAATTGGTGAATTAGAAAAAAAAATAAGGTATGAATGGAAAATAAATAATGCATGGAATCATCTTGCCGTGAATGCAAACTCGGAAAAAGAACAAATGCTACCCGGCACTATTGAAGAATTCATCTTTGAGCATTATTACGGGTATACAAAAATAAACAGCTCACTTTCTCAGGAATACAAGGTGAATCATCCAAGTTGGCTGGTAAATAAGGTAAAAGATTATTCCATTAATTGCGACTTTATATCGATGTATGGAAATGACTTTTCCATCTTAAATAATCAGCAACCCGATTCGGTTATCATTGCTGAAGGTTCGGCGGTTACTGTTGACTGGAAACGAAAATCTTTCTGAACTTAAATAATAAACGATTATACTTATCGAAGGCATTATTATGCTCTTGACATAAATAAAAATTATAAAAACATATTTGCTGGGCTTTTCATAAATTAGTTGATCAAAATTCATTAAAATGAAAATAGGAATAATTGGAGCGGGATTATCAGGGCTTACATGCAGCTGGTATTTGAAAAAAAATAATATCCATGATATTACAATTTTTGAATCTTCCGAAAAAGCCGGTGGAAAACTCAAGACAGATCACGTTGATGGATTTCTATTAGACAGGGGTTTTCAAGTATTATTGCCTGCATATCCGGAAACGAAAAAGGTATTAGATTATCAAAAGTTGCAATTGCAACGATTCCATAAAGGCTCTTTAATATACAAAAACAATAAAAAAATACCATTTTATGACCCCGAAAACGGATTTACAGCATTATTAAAGACAGTAGTTTTTGGTCCGGGTACATTATTAGATAAATTAATTTTATTAAAATTAAAATGGACACTGGGCAGATTAAGTGTTGAGAACATCTTTAGCAGTAAAAAAACGATTAGCTCTTTAAGCTATTTAAGAGAATTGGGATTCAGTGAAAAAATAATTGAAGAGTTTTGGATTCCCTTTTATCAGGGGGTATTTCTTGAAAACAATTTAGAAACTGACAGTAAGATGCTGCAATTTACTTTTAAGATGTTTGCAGAAGCGGGAGCAGCGGTGCCTAAAGAAGGAATGGGGGCAATTGCCAGACAATTAGTCGATTATATTGGAGAAGAAAAAATAAGGTATAATACAAAAGTGTCGCACTTTGATAATAAATCAATAACTACAAGTGATGGAAAAACTGAATTGTTTGATAAGGTGGTGCTGGCTTGTAATATGAATAATACCTCGTCATATAATGCCGTAACAAATCAATATTTTCAAGCAGAAAAACTACCCCTTGATACCAAACATGTGATACTCAATGCCAGCAAAAACCGAATAGTTAATAATGTAGTTTTGATAAGTAATGTAGCAGCAAATTACTCGAAAAACGGAAAACATCTGATTTCGGTTTCTGCCAATGGTATCTATTTAAAAGCGGATGATTTTTTGAAAGATTTAAAATCTATGTTTGGTTCGCAAGTAGATAATTGGAAACCGGTTAAATCCTATATCATCCGTGAAGCCTTGCCAATTATAAACTTTGAGAAAAAATACAAGCCTGAATCACCAGAAGGGGTTTATTATTGTGGTGATCATTTAGTGCAAGGCTCCATAAATGGTGCCATGGAAAGTGGCAGAATAACTGCCGAAGAAATAATTAAAAGACTTTAAGAAATATACTGTTCCTGATAAACAGTAAAAATAAATAAGCAGAAAATCAGTAAAAAGTGATGATTTATTAAAAAATGTCAGCTTCCTTTGTAATAGGATCAACCTAATTTAGAATAAATAGCGATAAATAGTCAAACAATGGGAGCATTCAAAATTCAGATTATTGAAACCCTTATAATTATGGGTTTTTATGTCATTTTATTTTTTGTGTTTAAAATAGTCATCAATAATTTTCTCAAAAAAGCTGAACTTGAAAGTGGAAGAAGACGAATGGCTATTCGATCAATCCAGCTATTTACTACAATAACTGCCATAATACTGCTAACAGGAGTTTGGGGCTTTAAACAAAATGAAATTTTATTGTTTGCAAGTTCCATATTGACTGCCTTAGGGATTGCCTTTTTTGCTCAATGGTCATTGCTTTCAAATATCACTTCAAGTATACTGATCTTCTTTAATCATCCAATAAAAGTGGGAGACCACATAAAAGTTTTACACAAAGACATTCACTATGAGGGTGAAGTAACCGAGTTGAATTACTTCTTTGTTCACTTAAAAACCGAAAACAATGAAATAATTACAATACCCAATTCTCATTTTTTTGAAAAATCATTTTCTATTTCTAGAAAAACAGAAAAACCCTAACTACCCCGATAAATGAGAATATTATTGTCAGCGGTATTTGTATTTAGTTTTTTTTGGAACAGCTTATATGCACAAAATTTTGAGCTTGGCAGCTGGAACATTTTGAATATAAAATACAATCTGGAAGAAAAATGGAGCTTTTTTGGCGAAACGCAATTACGTTCATTAACATTTTACAATAACTTTCATTATTACGAATACAAGGGCGGAGTTAACTATAAAGCATATAAAAATTTAAATCTAACCTTGGGTGCGGGCAGTTACCAAACTTATAAAGAAGGCGGAGATTTTGTTTTACCCAAAAACAATGATGAAATTAGACTTTGGCCTCAGGTTGTGTTGTTTCAAACATTGGGTGTTTTTAAAATAGAACAACGGTACAGAGCAGAATTTCGTTTTACAAATAGTGGCTTTCGAAATAGATACAGATATAGAGTTGGTTTATCTTATTCCTTTGGAAAAGAAAAAAATGAGTTTGTGCCTTTTCAAATTAGTGCAAATAATGAACTCTTTTTATCTGATAAAGCTGCCTATTTTGAAAGAAACAGAATGCTTTTTGCATTTAGCTATAAACCTTCTAGATTTACCACTCTGCAAATTGGCTATTTACATCAATTTGATTACAAAATAAATGACGAAACAGGAAGAGACTTTTTACAAGTGGCTTATTTCATTGAATTATTTGGTAGCCAATAATACGATAATTCTCCAAACATGTAAATGAATAAAACCTATAAATTATAAAGATAATTTCATTCCTAATTTAAAAAGTATCCTTACTAAAAAACAAAAATCATATATTCAAACATTTAAACTCTAAACACCAGTCTTTCTAAGATTTATGAGTTGATTATAAAAAAACACCTTTGAGAAAATTAATGTTGAATTTTAAAAACAAATAAAATGAAAAGTATTTGGACAGTAACTTATGATAATACTGAAATTAAAGTTGAAAACACTTGGTTTGCAGGATAAAGTTTGTTTGTAGATGGAAAATTACAGCATAAAACGCATGGTATATTTTCTTCTAACCTGAAAGGACAAGTAATATCTAAAACTGGAGAAATAATTAAAATAAAAGTTGCACTTGGCGGTTTTTTTAAAGTTAAATGCAGTTTGTTTATTAATGATAAAAAAATAGAAATAACACAAATAAAGTAAGTATAAATTTGCAAAAGAATTTTTGTCAAAAAATTACGATAAACCATTGCTTCTTAAGAAATTGATAAACAAATTCCTTCATATATATTTGAGCAAATTATTATCAAAAAAAACGCTGCAACTTTGAGGGAAAGGACTCAAAACATAAAAAAAACTAAAGCGGTTTATTTTTGAACTTCACATATACCAGGCAAAACCTGATAGCTTATTAAAGCAAATATTGTACTTTTATAACAATACCTTTACCTGATACTCCAAATTAAACATAAAAACAAAAACATGAAAAAATTTATGCTCAATATCCAATTAGAAGGATTGGATAACGAAACAAGAATGAATCTACTCCCTAGGGAACAAGAGGTGGTAAAAGAGTTGGAAAAAAATGGGACTATAGTGAATAACTTTATTAAACTTGATATGTCTGGAATTTTTATTGTGATGATGGCGGCAGATGTTGAAGATGCACATTCAAAACTTTCTGCTTTACCTTATTACCCCTATATGAAAATTGAAATTGTTCCTATTAGGGTGGTTAACAGCGTTAATCAATAAATACCGGCTATAAAAACAGCTCAATACTGGTTAAAATCCAACACCAAAAATCGCATAAAACAGAAACCATTTTAAAAAGATTAAAACAAGACATTTCAGAGCACCCAGGTCTGATTGGGTTAATTTGATTATTATCTTCCAGACTAAACAAGAATTATTTGAACCCTGACATTCTTTCTTTTTCAATATGCAAACCAGATAATTCTCCCGTTTCAGGGATGAAATAGCTATTACTTCAATATATCAGAAAAGAATGCTTTAAAGCAGAACATTCATCAAAACAGTTTGCCTAAAAAGCAAGCTGTTTTTTTATTTAAAAAGGATAACCAATAGCAATATTCAATACCAAATTTTCTCTTCGCCATTCTGATTTCAAAAAATTAATTTTACTTAATACCCAGCTGTCAACTAAATATGGTACTCTCAGGGGGAAAGCCCAATCTAAGCGAATCAAAAAATATGAAAAATCGAGCCTTAGCCCTGCTCCTGTTCCCAAAGCCAACTTCCTATAGAAATCATTTAATTGAAACTTTGCTCCAGGTAAAATTC
>CANHPJ010000082.1 GCA_947462515.1 Bacteroidota bacterium
AGCCATAATTGGTTAAACGATTTTGGGGCAATTTTTGGCATTTCTCTTCTTTCTCCCCAGGCTTTCTTAAAAAACTGTTTAAGCATAAAGTTCTTTAGTTTAGATCCTCCCTTTTCCATTTTGCTTCTTTTAAGCATACCTGTTTTCCAGAAATACATGGAAATACCTTCAGCTTTTGTATTATATCCTTTTGCAACAGAATCCTTTCTATTATACATCAACAAGTTATGAAGGTCAATTTTAACAGGACAAACCTCTGTACATTTACCGCATAGCGTAGAAGCGAAGCTCAAATGCTTGAATTCATCCAGACCTTTAAAATGAGGTGTAATAACAGAACCTATTGGCCCGCTATAAACAGAACCATAACTATGACCGCCTATGTTTTTATATACAGGGCATCCATTTAAACAAGCTCCACATCTTATGCATCCAAGAGCTCTTCTTTGCTCTGTTTGAGCCAATAATTCAGTTCTTCCATTATCTAAAAGAACAACATACATTTCTTCAGGGCCGTCAGTTTCACCAGATTGCTTTGGACCGGTGATCAGCGAATTATAAACGGTAAGGTTTTGTCCTGTACCGTGCGTTGCCAATAATGGCCAAAATAAATCCAGATCCTTTATTGAGGGAATCAATTTTTCTATACCAACAATTGCTATGTGAATTTTTGGAAATGCCATACTCATCAAGGCATTACCTTCATTTTCTGTGACAGAAACAGCTCCCAATTCTGCAACTAAAAAATTCCCACCTGTAATACCTACATCGGCATTGGTAAATTTTTTTCTCATCTTATCTCTTACAAAAGAGGTGATATCTTCAGGGCTACTATTTTCAGGAATTCCAAAAACCCTATGAAATAAATTAGCAATATCCTCTTTAGATTTATGCATTGCCGGAGTTACAATATGATAGGGTTTCTCTCCATCAATTTGTTGAATATATTCTCCTAAATCTGTTTCTATCGATTCTATCTTTTCTTTTTCAAGAAACTTATTAAGTCCAATCTCTTCGGTAGTCATTGATTTTGATTTAACTACAGACTTAGCATTTACCCTTTTTAAAATAACACTAATTTCTTTTAATGCTTCTTCTGCATCTTGAGCCCAGATAACTTTTCCACCCCTTTTAACAAAATTGGCTTCAAACTCTACTAAATATTTATCAAGATTATTTATAACCTTGTTTTTTAAATGCGCAGCACGTTTTTTGGCTAATTCCAAATCACTGTATTGCTGTTTACCTATCTCAACAGATTGATCATATTTAGCAATATTGAAATTCAATTTTTTTCTGTGATCAAGATCTATTGCTTTTTTATCAGAAGCATCTATAAAATCTTCAAAGGCAGTTGCCATAAATACTTAATTATGAATTAATACTAATTATCTGTTTTTGAACTTTTAACGTAATCAACTTTTATTCTTTCTTTCCTGTTAACCAATTCCCAAGCGGTGAAAAAAACAAGTTTAGCACGCTTTTCAAGAAGGTTATAATCAATCTTTTCGGGTGTATCAGTTGTTTTATGATAATCTTCATGTGTGCCGTTAAAATAAAAAATAATTGGCACATTGTGTTTAGCAAAATTATAATGATCTGACCGGTAATAAAAACGATTAGGATCGTTAGGCTTATTATAAGTATAATCCAACTTTAACTTAGTGAAATTATCATTGGCCGATTCATTTATTTTGTGTAATTCTTTGCTTAATTTATCTGACCCTATTATATAAACAAAGTCTTTCTCGTTCAAATGAGCCTCATCAACTCTACCAATCATATCTATATTAAGATTTGCTATGGTATTCTTAAAGGAATAGACAGGATTTTGAGAGTAATATTCTGATCCTAATAAGCCTTTTTCTTCACCCGAAAAAGGCATAAATAATATACTTCTTCTTGGTCCGTTACCTTCTTTTTTTGCTTTTGAAAAAGCTTCAGCTATTTCCAATAACGACACAGTTCCTGATCCATCATCATCAGCACCATTGAATACCTCACCGTCTTTTATTCCCAAATGATCATAATGTGCGGTAAGAACCAAAATTTCGCTTTTTAAATCTGATCCTTCTATGAATGCCAAAACATTATCGGAATCGAATTTCCTTATTGCTGATTTTAATTCAATTTTTATTTTTGCTTGTATGGTATGATTTATTGTCTTTCCGGTATTATTTATTTCACTTTCAACAGCATCAGTATTTGTGTTTGATAAACTCAGTAAACTATTTCCTAAATCTTTGGTAATAAAAAATGAATACAAACTTTTCGATGTTTTATTTTCCAAATCAAGTTTCATTCTATTCTTGTCTACCAGGTGCTTTACATTATCTGATAAAATATTTTTTATTATCATTATTCCTGATGCTCCCTTTTCATGACTTGTATTAACTTTTTTTCTAAAGTTTATAGACCATTCCGAAGGTTCTTCATTTCCTGATAATAAAAATTTATCACCTTTTTTTGGTTCTCCATCAAGTACCAAAATAAGTTTATTATTAACATCTATATTTTTATAATCATCATATAATGAATCATTTATACCATAACCTAAAAATATAATTTCTTGTTTTGATATTACAGTATCATTAAAATTAGTTATGAAATAGGAAAAATCGTTTAGAACTGAATATGACTTATTATTAAGCTCTAATTTTACTCCTTCTGGTATATTACTGATTAAGGGAAACTTTTGTAAATAACTGCCATTATTACCTGGTTGTAAACCAGATTGTCTAAAACTATTTATCAAATATTCTGCACTTTTCCTTTGTCCTTCCATTCCTGTCTCTCTTCCTTCAAAGTCTGAAGATGCAATTGTATAAAGATG
This sequence comes from Bacteroidota bacterium, assembly GCA_947462515.1. Lineage (GTDB taxonomy): Bacteria > Bacteroidota > Bacteroidia > JACCXN01 > JACCXN01 > CANHPJ01. Next base: position 2,834 of record CANHPJ010000082.1, read on the forward strand.
CTTTTTTAATTCGTCTGCTTTTATAGTATTGGCATATTTAATGATAAGAGAATCATTATTTAAGGCAAAACTATTTAAGGAAATAAAAAAAATAGAAATTATATAGGCTATTTTTTTAATCATTTATTTTTATTTACAATATTCATTTATCTTATTAACACGATTAGCGTGTCTTCCCCCTTCAAAGGGTGTACTAATAAATGTTAAAACAGTATTTTCAGCCTCTGAAAAATCTATAAAACGTGCTGGCAAGGCAATAATATTAGCATCGTTATGAGATCTAGCCAGTTCTGCTATTTTTTCTTGCCAGCATAGAGCTGATCTTACACCCTTATGCTTATTTGCAACAATGTTTACTCCGTTGGCAGTTCCACATATTAATATTCCATAGTTGAATTCCTTATTTTGAATTGCTATAGCTATTGGGTGCGCGTAATCAGGATAATCGACACTTTCCTCTGAAAATGGTCCAAAATCCTTAATTTCATGACCCAAATCCAATAGTATTTTTTTTATTCTTTCCTTTAAAAAATATCCTGCGTGATCGCCTCCAATTGCAATTCGTAACTTATCCATATTTTGTCTAGGTATATATTATTAGGTATCTTATCAAATTAAAAAAAAATTAACCTTACAATTAGATATTAGATGTTAAAAATCATTATTAACATCACCATAAAGTTGAAAATTAATACACTGAAAATAAGGCCTGTATTTATAAACTTTTCAACACTATCAATGTTAATAATCACAAAAATCGTTTAATAAAATTCTTAAAAATAAATTTGTTTTATATTAAGATATAAACTGATATAAAAAGTTTTCTATAATGGAAATATTACCTGTGTGATTTGATAAATTTTAACACACCTTTTGTTAACATAAAAAAAAGGTATACTTAACGTTTATTATTAAACATTAATAGTTATTACTTACTTGTTGATAAATACGTATAAGATTAAAAAACAATATATTATAATATTATTTTTGGTTAATAAATTGTTATTATACTTTAACAAGCCAAAACAACAAATAATTAATGAGTTATTTCATAACAGAATTAACAGTAATAATAAATACTAATAATAAATTTAAAAATATATAAATAATAAAAGAAGAGTTTATATATGATGAAATATCATTCGATATTAATTGACTTAAGTTTGAACTATATTTGATAAAGTATCCGCTTTAAAGTTTATCCAATAATGCAGAAAAAAATTAATGTATAACAAGCAAGAAATTAATTTATAAAGTTGAAAACCTCACTAAATATTATTTTTATTATACTTTTCAATTCAATTTTATTATTTGGTCAAAATGGAATTAATGATAGTATTTACAGTAGATTTTATTATGAAAATGGAAAAGTATCCAGTGAGGGATATTTGGTAGCTGGCAAGCCAAATGCTTATTGGAAAAATTATTATGTTTCAGGAAATATTAAATCAGAAGGAAATAGAAAAAATTATCTTTTGGACAGCATCTGGAAATTTTATTATGAATCTGGAAAAATTGAGTCTGAAATAAACTATTTAGAAGGAAAAAAAAATCATCAAACAAAAAAATATACTGAAAAGGGAATTTTAATTGCTAAAGAAAATTATTTTAATGATCTGAAAAATGATTATAGTTATTACTATTATGATACCGGTGAATTAAAGAATAAAACATATTTCGCGGAAAATAAAGAGATAGGAAAAAGTTTTAATTACGATTTAAAAGGAAATATTGTAGAAATATTGACTTTTAAAAATGGTACACTTATTAGAACAGAAATTATTAATAAAATAGATATAAATGGTTTAAAACAAGGTATATGGAAAGAATTTTATGAAAACGACAATATTAAATCAGAATCAAATTATATTGATGATAGGCTTTGTGGTTATTATAAAAAATATGATTTAAATGGAAGTTTAATTACTGCTGTTAAGTATTTAAATGATTCTATTTTAACTGATGCCGATGAATTAAAAGCTATTGAATTGAAAACAGAATATTTTGAAAATGGTAATATAAAGTCAATAATAGGCTATAAAAATGGAGTAAAAGAGGGTATATCAAAAACCTATAATGATAGTGGACAAGTATTATCGAGTAAAATTTACAAAGAAGGTTTTCTTTCTGGTGAAGGAATACTAAATGAAAGTGATTTAAAACAAGGGTTTTGGAAAGAATATTATTTTAGTGGAGAAATTAAATGTGAAGGAAATTATAAGGATGGTAAAAAAGTAAATGAATGGATTTATTATTATAAAAATGGAAGTATAGAGCAAAAAGGAATGTATGACTTAAGCGAAAAACCAACAGGTTTGTGGAAATGGTTTTATGAGTCCGGTAAAATATTAAGAGAAGAAAATTATAAAAGAGGAAAACGCGATGGTTTGTTAACAGAATTTAACGAAAAAGACGATATAATAACAAAAGGAGAATATATTGATGGAGAAAAGGAAGATTTTTGGTTTTACGAAGTAGGTGATAATAGAGAAGAGGGAAATTTTAAATCAGGAAAAAAGAATGGTATATGGAAATATTACTATGATAACAAAAACTTAAGTTTTCAGGGCAATTTTATGGATGATGAACCTGAAGGAATTCATAGGTATTATTGGAATAATGGTAAAGTAAAAGAGGAAGGTAATTTTGTTATGGGAAATAAAGATGGAAATTGGAAATATTATGACAATGACGGATTTGTATATTTAGTTATTCTTTACAAAAATGGTAAAGAAATTAAATATGATGGGGTAAAGATTAGACCTAAAACTGATTAAATATATTATTTGACTGTAAGTATTGATTTATAAGAAATTATAAATGATATTTAACCTGCACAATTAATTGGTTTCAAAAATTTATATGAGAATAAATAATAAGTATTTATGAAAAAAGAATTTTTACTACTAATTAGTTTCTTGCTTTCCTTTTCTTTTTTGTATTCTCAAAATGAGATAAAATTTTGCGGTAGTACCGATGTTTATAATAAAATTTTAAAAGAACATCCGGAGTATATAAATGAAATTAATTTATCAAATCAGCAATTAGAAAATTATACAAAAGAATACATTGCAAATGATATAAATAATTCTAAACGGGGCGAAATAGTTTATACTATTCCCGTAGTTTTTCATATAATTCATAATTATGGTTTAGAAAATATATCTAATGAGCAGATTTATGATGCAATGAGAATATTAAATGAGGATTTTAATAAATTAAATACTGATACCTCCGATGTGGTTAGTCAATTTAAAAATATTATTGGCAACCCAAACATAAAGTTTAAGCTGGCTCAAAAAGATCCTATGGGTAACTGCACCAATGGAATTACAAGAGATGTTTCATTAGAAACCTATAAAGGGAATAATTTATTTGGAAACACCTCTACTTCTGATATTAACAGATGGCCAAGAAATAAATATCTTAATATATGGGTAGTATCCTCAATTGAACAAGGTTCAGCCGGCTATACTTATACTCCAGGTACTGTTAATAATTCCTCAAAACTTGATGGAATTATATTAAATCATACATATATAGGAAGTATTGGTAGCGGAGATCCTAGAAAATCAAGAGCCTTGACTCACGAAGTAGGACATTGGATTAATTTAAAACATACCTGGGGTGGAACAAATGATCCTGGTTGTGACGGAAAATCTACTGTAACCACTGATCCTTGTTATGGTAAAGATAACTGTAATTCAGATGATGATGTTTCAGATACTCCGAATACTATTGGGTATATCACCTGTAATTTGAGCGCCACCTCTTGTGGCGCATTAAGTAATGTTCAAAACTTCATGGAATATTCTTATTGTTCCAATATGTTTACTCAGGGTCAGGCTTCAAGAATGAGAGCATCTTTAACTGCTTCTACTGCGCAAAGAAATAGTTTATGGAGTGCATCTAATCTGATAGCAACAGGTACGAATGATAATTATAGTTCTTTATGTTTTATTGATTTTTCTGCCGATAAAAATATTGCTTGTGTAGGACAAAACATTTCTTTTAAGGACCTATCCTATAATGGCTCTAATTCATGGGATTGGAGTTTTCCTGGAGCTACCATAACTAATTCTAACTCACAAAATCCTATTGTTAATTACCAAAGTCCGGGTTTATACGATGTTAAATTAACAGTTGGAAACGGAATAGAAAGTAAATTCACCGAAAAGAAAGCATATATAAATGTTTTACCCGCCAAAGGTGCTGCTTTACCTTTTAACGAAAGTTTCGAAACAGGAAATGATTTTAGTAAAAATTGGACAATACAAAACCTTGATAACGGCGTTACTTGGCAATCAAATAATTATGCTGCTTATTCAGGTAGCTCATCTTTAAAAATAAATAACTTTTCTAACGATTCGGGTAAAACAGATCTATTAATTAGTAACAATATTGATTTA
>CANHPJ010000083.1 GCA_947462515.1 Bacteroidota bacterium
AGAGCAAATTTTGCGCTAGAAACAACATGAACTACGATTATTCCATTTTCTTTCAATTTTTGAGTCCAGGTATTAGGATTACCTGCGGAAGTAAAAACAATCTTTACATTCTCATCCAATATAACATCCATTATTTCCTGAATATTTGGATATAATAATGGAACATTAACACCAAAGGGATTATCAGTTGCAGCCTTACATTTTCTGATTTGTTCTCGCAAAACATCGGGATACATAGACCCTGCGCCCAAAAGACCAAGTCCACCGGCATTACTTACCGAAGAGGCAAGTTGCCATCCACTGCACCAAATCATTCCAGCTTGAATAACCGGATATTTTATTCCGAAAAGATTAGTTATTTTATTTTTCATTGTTCGGCAATAATATTAAATGAATTATCAAAAGGGTCTAAATTTTGGATTAAGGTATTAATAAAACCGTCTCCATATTTCAAATAAAACTCGATAAAATTATCGTGCCTTTCTTGTAATCCACTATTTGGAAATAATCGTTGTTTTAGTTTATTAATCTGATTTATTGAAACTTCCAATTTTGCTTTTTCTGCTTTCAAAATTTTATTTTCAATCATTTCAATAGATTTGAGTTGTTTAATTCTCTCCCCTTCAACACTTGTTTTGAGGGTATTATCAATACTGATTGCCTTAGTCAATAATGAGTCGAAAGCCTCATTTATCAACTCTTTTTCTTTTTCGAAAGCAATTTCAGAAAATTGCCTGGTGTATTTTCTTTCCAATTGACCAAGTGGCAAGAACAAGTCCAAAAACTCCAGATTTAGTTTATTCAATTTACTAAAGTTCGAAGAATCTATCCACAACAAGGAATTGCGGGAAATAAGTACAGGAAAATTAATCTTATTTAACTCAAAGAAATCGCGCAATTCAAACCAGTAGGATAATTCTCCCGGACCGCCGATATATGCAAGGTTAGGCAAAATTTTTTCCTGATACAAAGGACGCATAACAACATTAGGACTGAATCTTTCGGGATAATCAAGCAGGTGCTGTTTTAATTCAAGAGTCGAGAAAGTGATATTGGTATTTTTTACCTGGTATAAATCAGCATGGTCTAATTTCTCTATTCTTTCTCTTAGGCCATCCAACAAATAATAACAATTAATTTTTCTTGGATGAACCTGAATTTTGTTCCGGGCAACTAATTTGAATTCAATTAAATTGGATATTGTATTATTGACTATCAATTCATTTTCACCCTTAAAAATATCATCAGACATAAGAGATACAAATTCATTTTTTAATCTTTTATCATCTGCATCAACAATCACCAATCCATATTCTGAAAACAGGGTGTGAACCAAACACCTTGTAGACTGTGAGAGATTTTCCCGATTTAAATAAGCTGTTTTAAACAATTCCATCAACCTCAAAGCATTGGGATGATCACCTATGATCTGCTCCAGTTCTTCCAGTAACTTTATAAATGTTGAAGTATGCATTCTTCCGACTGGGCCTTCGGATTCTGATTCCCAAGCGATTTTTTTTCCAAAAAGATTAACATGGTTAACCTCGGCAAAATCATGATCCTCTGAAGCCATCCAAAAAACCGGCACAAAATCACGGTGAGGATATTTATCCTTTAATTTTTTAGAAAGGTTAATGGTTGAAACTATTTTATAAAGAAAGTATAGTGGACCAGTAAAGAGACATAGCTGATGTCCGGTGGTTACAGTAAAGGTATTTTCAGAAGCGAGAGAATCGATTTTCACTTTTGTTATCTGACTATAATTCTCTTGGTCCAGAAGACCGGAGGAAAGGTATTGATCGGAAATAACCCTTACTAATAACTCCCTATTAATGAATTCTTTAGATTTATCCTCCATGACATCTTTAAAAGAATCGATGTCGGGGGTATATTTATAAAAAGGTTTTAATTTTTCATTTCCATCGTTATAACAAGTGGCAAGCCCCTTAAAATAGCCAGTTTGGGAATATGATATGGAATATTTATTAATTTTCATAACAGTGGCTAAGATAGTAAAATCGGCTATTGATGTAAACTTTATTAACACTCAATTTGTGGTAAAAAGGATTTTGATTTTTTAAATTTATTTGATTGTGCTTTTATATTTGCATGAATTATTAATATAATCTAAACAAAATTGAACAGAGTAACATTACTAATCTCCATTATTTTAGTTTCATTGCTATTATCTTGTGGAACAGAAAAACAGGATAAGGCAGAAGTAGTTGAGGAGCTGCCAATTGAATCGCCGAAATCGAAACCAATAGGGGAGATAAATAAAAGAGAGGCAAGAAAAATAGATGATTTTTTTTGTAATCGATTCAAGAAAAACCTTTTTAACGGGACTGTATTATATGCAAAAAATGGAGTTGTTATATATAATAAAGCTTTTGGATATGAAAACACGGTAAAAAAAACAAAACTAAATACTTGCTCTTCATTTCAACTTGCATCCGTTTCAAAGCCAATAACGGCAATTGCGATTCTTAAATTAAAGGAACAGGGAAAAATTAATTACAGTGATGAGATCACTAAATTTTTTCCAAATTTTCCTTATCCCGGAATAACAATAAAAATGTTACTAACACATCGGTCAGGACTACCCAATTACATGTATTTTGCTGATCAATTATGGAACAACCAAGAAATCCCCATTACTAATTTAGACGTAATAAATTTAATGATCAGGCATAAACCTGCATGTTATTTCAAACCAGATTTAAAATACAATTACAGCAATACGGGGTATTGTATTTTAGCTGCAATTGTAGAAAAAACAAGCAATAAATCATTTGAAGAATTTGCTGACAGTCAAATATTTAAGCCGCTAGGCATGAGTAATACTTTCATATATAGAAAAGGTAAAGGACAATTAGAGCGATGCAAGGTAAAGGGTTACAACGCCAATAATACAGAAGCAGACAATTCCTATCAAAATGGAGTGGTTGGAGACAAAGGAGTTTATAGCACTGTAGAAGATTTATTCAGACTGGATCAGGCATTGTATAAAAACACATTTTTATCATCTAAAACTATTGAAGAAGCATATACCCCGCTTAACAAAGAGATAAGGATAAAAGACAACTATGGTTTAGGTTGGAGAATTAAAAGTGAAAACAAAAACGAGAAGGTAATATACCATACAGGGTGGTGGAAAGGTTTCAAAACATACTTTATACGAGATATAAAAACAAAAAGAACGATAATTGTATTAAACAACTCTAATAAGGGAGGATTCTTAAAGGTAAATGATCTAAGAGAATTATTTTGAGTTTGGAGGGCAAGATTATGATTCTTCCGTATTCTTAAAATTTGTTGCGTTAAAAACAGCTTTTTCCACTTTATGTTTTTCATATTCGAGTTTGTCTGATTCTAAATTGAAAAAATCGCCAAAATCTTTTAATAAGATGGGTAACATTACAGAAATACTTGGCAGATCAAAATACAAACGGCTTGAGCGCCTGATAATAAAGTCATCCAGATGCATAACTGCTTCCCTGTTTAAACAATAATAAAGTTCTGCTCTGGCTAGCTGAATAATTGGATTAGGGGAAGTGAAAATATCCCAAGCAGTCAAAATTTCATCTACTTGATTGCCATAATGATTAACTAAATAGTTCGCCTCTTTAACACCTAGACCCAAGGGCTCGAGATCGAAGGAAACTTTTTGAATCTGTTTTTCAATCCCCTGTGGATCCAATCCCTCTGCACCATTAATTTTTAAATGAATAGTCTGGCAAGGATTTATTTTTCTGGAATCTAATTTATTTAATCTATCAACAACCTTATTCGTAATTCTTTCTGCCATTTTTCTATATCCGGTGAGTTTTCCACCAGCAATGGAAATCAAACCGGATTCAGATTCGAATATTTCATCTTTGCGGGATAATTCAGATGGTGATTTACCTTTTTCGTGTATAAGAGGTCTTAAGCCGGCCCAACTGGATTCGACATCTTTAATTTCGAGCTTTATCTCAGGAAACATAAAGCTTACCGCCTTAATTAAATAATTAACATCATTTACAGTAACCATTGGATTTTCCAAATCCCCTGAATAATCTGTGTCGGTAGTTCCAAAATATGTTTTATCGGATATGGGAATTGCAAAAATCATACGACCATCCTGTGCATCGAAATAAACAGCTTGTTTAACCGGAAAAAGTGCACTAGGCACAACTAAATGAACCCCTTTAGTTAGATGCAACTGTTTTTTCATCAAAGACTTATCCTTAATTCTGAATTGATCAACCCAAGGTCCGGCAGCATTGACTATTTGTTTTCCATTAAAAACATAATACTCCTTTGTTTCCTGATCAATGCAGTTTACTCCGATAAGTTTTTTTCCTGAATAAAGAAAAGAATCTACCATCATGTAATTCAGGCAGTCGGCTCCAAAATTCGCAGCTGTTTTAATTACTCCGATTGTTAGCCTGGCATCATCCGTTCTATACTCCGTATAGAAGCCGGCTCCAAGAGTTATGTCTTTACGAAGTAGGGGTTCGATATTGGCAAGCTGGCTCTTGGAAATCATTTTTTTCTTTTCATCTGATTTCACATCTGCCAAAAAATCATAAAGCCAGAGTCCAACAGCGGTGAGGTATTTCCCATAGCTACCGCCTTTAATAATTGGGAGCAGCATTTTTTCAGGAATTACTAAATGAGGGGCATTATGATGAAGCACGGCTCTTTCTTTACCAACCTCATGGACTAAACCAAAATCAAATTGTTTTAGATATCTTAGACCACCGTGAATCAATTTTGTTGAACGACTGCTGGTGCCGGCTGAAAAATCCTGTTTTTCGAGCAGTAAAACATTGAGTCCCCTTGAGGCAGCATCTAATGCTATACCTGCACCAGTTATCCCACCACCAATGATAATTAGATCATAATTAAATGCTTTCGCTTTTAAAATAATATTTGATCTGTTTAAGGAGGCTAAAGGATGCATCGAAAAAGCTAAATAGATGCCGTTAAAAAATTAAACTATAATTATAGTTTTGAATAACCTTTGGGTATTTCAAATAATTTATCATCCACTTTTTTAGAAACCACATCGGTAACCTCAAAAGTAGTCAACACTTTTCCTGAAGCATCTTTTTCTATGGCCATAAATGGAAACACATCATTGATATCAGGAATTTGCTGAAAATAAAGCGAAGCAAGGTCTTTTCTATTCAATGTGATTAACAATCCTTTAAAAAAGGAGTAATTGGCTTTGTGATTATAATAAACCACTTCATTATTTTCCTTTTTATTTTTAACCACTACCTCCTTACAATCATAGCCTGCAATTTTTTTCATTGAAGAACTATTCTTGATATCCATACCCTGAATCTTTGTCAACTTGATATTGTTTTTTTCCAAGTCAACAAACAACTTTCTATCAATATTGATGAGGATGGCATCATAAGAATTAATGTTGACAAGCACTATGCCAATTAGTTTTTTCTCATCGTCAAATTCTTCAATCCTTACATTTTCATTTTTAACATAATACCTATAGTTATAGGTTTCGTTCAATGTCTTTTTTGTAAAACCAATTTCGCCTTCAAAAGATTGAGAGAAGGAAAAAAGCGAAAAGAAAAACATGGATGAAAACACGGCAATAAAAGAGAAAAATTTCATAACGAAGTAATTTTAACTGAATGTTTTTGTAACGATAAATTTCAATTAAAAGTTACGAGTAATTATTCAGAACAAATAATTAAATCGTTTTTTTTGAAAATGACTGCAAATAAACTTCTTTCGCGCAAAGTATTTATTATTGGACAAATTACATTGGCAGAAGCAACATAATAATTAGTCAAAGAAGTTATTGATTAAAAAATGATTGCCTCAAAGCACAAACAAAAAAGCCGGAAGAAATATCTTCCGGCCATTAAAAAACATTTGTGTTTGCCAATTTTCGCTTAATATATCAAGAATACATTTATCGCTTAATATTTCGGTATAAAAAGGAATTATAAATATGCCTACGAGCCAATCGACCTTGTGAGTCGGCATTGATGAGTTTTATATACATGTTTTTCGGAACATCAAAATATTCATAGGTAGAACCATCCAGAAAATCTATTCGCAAGATTTGTCTTTCAAAATTGATATCTTTAATGTTAGATTCGGTAATTGTCTTGGTATATTCAGGAAGTTCCTTTTCTATGGTTTCTGGAGATATACTTTCCAAAAAATGATATGCTTCTATAAGCAACTTGCTCTTTTCCTCTGCTTCAGTTTTTTGTTCGTTTTCTTCTACAAACTTATCAGGGTGCCATGCCTTCATTGAATTTCTATAGGCTGTTTTCAAATCTTTTAATGATGTTGTTTTAGTCACATCCAGAAGCTTTCGGTAATCATCAATCTTTTTCATGCAATTTAATCTCTATTTATTTTTCAAAAAGATTGTAAATATACTCTTTTATTTGAACTGCCTATGACTTAAATGACCTGGTTTAGGCAAGAATGTTGATATTAAGTTATTATATCACAAACTTTTGGAATTTAAATTACTGTTTCTAAATCCATAAATAAAATAGATTACCAAACCAATTAACATCCAAATGGTAAAACGCATCCAATTAATATATCCCAGTTCGGTCATCAAATAAAAACAAGACAACATTCCCAAAACAGGTATCAAGCTTAAATTTTTAATGAATGAAAGCACCGACATAGTTATTGCGGCTATTATAAATAATAAGGTGGGGATTTTATTTTTCAGCAAGTCCCATTCTTCAAAATCCTTAATATTAAAAAAACTTATCATTTCTGTTTGCTTGTACCCAATCAAAATTATTAGGATTAAAATCAGCAAAACGGGTAAAATATATTTAGCATTGAAATATGGCACCCTAAATCTGTTTGGGTTCAGATTATCATTTTTCGGTAATATCAATATTCCTCCAGAAACCAATACAAATGCAAAAAGGGTTCCTATACTTGTTAAATCTGTTACTTCAGTCAAATTCATAAACAAGGTAGGTACACCGACTAAAACACCAGTAATAATAGTAGCAAATGAAGGTGTTTTATATTTTTTGTGTATTCTTGAAAACACTTTGGGAAATAAGCCATCCCGGCTCATGCTCATCCAAATACGCGGCTGCCCCATTTGAAAAACCAATAGTACACTCGCCATAGCAATTACCGCGCTAAAAGCAATAATACCGCTTATCCAATTTAAATTAAGTTTTTTAAATACATATGCCAACGGATCTCCCACCCCTAACTCAGTATAA
>CANHPJ010000084.1 GCA_947462515.1 Bacteroidota bacterium
GAAGGTATAGAGATTTATCAGTGATTGGGGCATTTGTTTTATTTACTTTTAATATAATTGATGCCGGAGTTGATGCCCATTTATTAAATTTCAATGTAGATGAAAATCTTTCTTTAAAAATTCAACCCGCCATTTATCAATCTTATTCAAGATATGAACCGGCTGCCGCTTTTAATTTGCGCTGGAAATTTTAAAATTTTAATTCATAAACTATTATGTTCAGGTATTGAATGCCATTTCAATATCAGCAGATAATCCAAATAAAAGTTTAGCAGATTTTAGTTTACTTCACCACCCATTTTAGTTGAATATATATCAACCGTTTGCTGATAATTATATTTTTATTTCTCTTTTTATCAGCCATATAAGGCATTGTTTAAAACGCTTAAAATTTCCATGCTTATTCATAATTTTTTTTCTTACCTAAACTTTGAAGTAATTATAACAACTAGTAAAAGTCTTTTACTAGGTTAAGTTGATAAATAAAATAATTTTCTTAGGTGCTTCCGGATTGGTATATTCTTTGTGAAAGAATTTATTCATAACTTTGCATAAAATTTTAAAAACAAGACCATTATGGCTGAAATCATGGAAAAAAAAATAACATCAGATCAGGCAATAGCATTAGAAGATAAATATGGCGCCCATAATTATCATCCTTTACCTGTGGTATTGGAAAGAGGAGAGGGAGTATTTTTGTGGGATTTGGAAGGAAAGCAATATTACGATTTTCTTTCATCTTATTCAGCTGTAAATCAAGGTCATTGTCACCCAAAAATTGTTGATGCTCTGATAGAACAAGCTAAAAAATTAACACTCACTTCACGTGCTTTTCATAATGATTGTTTGGGAGAATATGAGCAATTTATAACCTCTTATTTTGGTTTTGACAAGGTTTTACCCATGAATACAGGAGCCGAAGCGGTTGAGACTGCCTTAAAGCTTTGCCGCAAATGGGCCTATGAAAAAAAGGGGATTCCTGCAAATGAGGCTAAAATAATTGTTTGTGAAGGAAATTTTCATGGCAGAACAATATCAATAGTTTCAGCATCTACTGATCCTGATGCAAGAAAAAATTTCGGTCCTTATACTCCTGGATATATTACAATTGCATATAACGATGTAGAAGCCTTAAAAACAGCCCTACAAGACAAGCATGTCGCTGGTTTTTTAATTGAGCCCATTCAGGGTGAGGCTGGTGTTTATGTTCCTGACCAAGGTTATTTAAAGGCTTGTTATGACTTATGCAAGCAGCATAATGTTTTGTTTATTGATGATGAGATACAAACAGGAATAGCCCGTACCGGAAAATTATTGGCCATAGATCATGAAAATGTTAAACCTGATATTTTAATACTAGGCAAAGCACTTTCTGGAGGTACTATTCCGGTATCTGCAGTTTTGGCTAATGACGAGATTATGCTTTGCATTAAGCCTGGACAACATGGATCAACTTTCGGCGGCAATCCGCTCGCTTGCAAGGTAGCTATTGCTTCCTTGGAAGTTGTTAAGGAGGAAAATTTAGCTGAAAATGCCAACATACTTGGAGAATTATTAAGACAGGAGTTGAGAAAAATTAATTCCCCACTAATAACTACTGTTAGAGGTAAAGGATTGTTAAATGCTATAGTAATAAAACCCACAGTAAGCGGAAAAACAGCTTGGGATGTGTGTTTGGCTCTTAAAGAAAATGGATTGCTTGCAAAACCTACTCATGGTGATATTATTCGATTTGCACCTCCTTTGGTAATTAACAAAGAGCAAATTTTGGAATGTGTTGACATTATCAGAAAGACGATTGAAAATATAAATTAAGATTTATTTTGTGTTTTTCAACAGCCGGTTTCCTCAAAGTAACCGGCTGTTTTGTTTCCAAAGTCCTGCTTTTCCAAATTCCTATTCAAATTCAAGAAAAATATTCTACCCAGTTTCAATACCTTAGACGAATGTTCATGGATGTTTTTAAAGTTTTCAAGATCATTGAACCAAGAAATTACCTCATTTCTTTTTAAAATACTGCTTGCATCCGACACTTACTTATTGATGAGAATTTATAGTTATGAAGATAATTTATCAATACTGAACATACCGGGTTAAAATGAATATAGTTTATAAGTTCACTTCATATTTAAATTAATAAGTCTAAGCGATTAGTAATTAGATAATAAGCAAAAGTATCGCAAATATTAATTCCTGATATTTCACAAGAAAAAAATAATAGTTTTCTTTGCTTAGAAATAATTTTTATTTTTCTTTAGTTCTGTTGTAAGTGTGGTAAAAAATATCCTGCTCCAAAAAAGAATGTATATCTTTCATCTTAAATTTTTTTAAACTTAAATATTAAGTTCAAGTATCGAAACTTTTCCAAAGTATAAGTTCTCCAAAGAGGTGCTTTACTAAAGTGGTAATTTGGAAATGTGGTATTAAATGTATCATTGGTTTTTTCAGATAAGAAGAAACTTATCAATTAGATTTTAATTTTGAAACACAGAATTTCATGAATCATTATAAGAAGCATTTTTTATTAGATCCTGACATTACTTTTTTGAATTTTGGTTCTTTTGGCGCATGCCCAAAACCGGTTTTCGAAGTTTATCAGAAAATTCAGATGAGTCTTGAAAGAGAACCGGTAAGGTTTATTGTGCACGATGGAATTCAAGCCCTTGAAGCAGCAAGGAAAGAGCTTTCAAAATATGTTAATTGCCATTCGGATGACTTGGTTTTTGTTACAAATCCTTCCTATGGAATTAATACCATTGCTAAATCTTTTCCACTAAATAAAGGGGATGAAATTCTAAGTACAAGTTTGGAATATGGAGCAATGGATCGCACCTGGGAGTATTACTGTAATAGGGCAGGGGCGAGTTATGTAAAACAAGAAATTGCACTTCCGATAAAGGATAAAAAAACTTTTTTGGAACAATTCTGGAGTGGTTATACCAATAAGACCAAGGCTATATTTATTAGTCATATAACAAGCGCTACGGGTTTAATTTTACCTGTTGAAGACATTTGTGTTGAGGCAAAACGGCTTGGATTAATTACCATTGTTGATGGTGCACATGTGCCTGCTCAAATACCTTTGGACATTACAGCGCTAAATGCCGATGTATATGTTGCAGCCTGCCATAAGTGGATGATGGCGCCAAAGGGATCTTCATTTTTATATGTTAAAAAAGAGCAACAGCATTGGGTAGATCCTTTGCTAATCAGTTGGGGATACAGGAGTGATACACCTTCTCATTCAAGCTTTTTAGACTATCATCAAACCAATGGCACGAGGGATTTTTCTGCATTTTTGACTGTGCCGGAGGCTATTTCTTTCATGAGAGAGCATAACTGGTGGCAGGTAGCTTCAGATTGCAGGGATATGGCAATTAAAAATGCCACAAGATTCTGTGAACTATTGAATTCCGAGCCTATTTGTCCGCTGACACCTGAATTTTTAGCACAATTATATAGTATTCCTATTCAAACTTCTGACCCAATGGGTCTTCATCAAAGGCTTTTTCACGAGTATAAAATTGAAATTCCCGTTGCGGTTCAAAATGGAAGGACTTTTTTAAGGTATTCCATTCAGGCTTTTAACACTCCATCAGATCTGGATAGGCTGGAGCAGGCTATTCTTGAATTAAAAAAACAGGGTAATTTGCTTTAGAAAGTTTTTTTTTGGTTTTATGATGGCTTTGAAAATAAGTTTTTGGTACACTTTGGAATACATATATCAAAGAAATAAATATGATTTAGCATTATTATATAATATGTTAGTCTAACTGGCAGTTCAATATGTGATATTTTTCAAAAATAAGAAACTCGAAATATTGCCTTATAGCGGCTAACAAAAATCATCAACTTTAAAATGAAGCTAGATATAGTTAATACCTTGATAAAGAAAAGGGCCTTAATTTTAATTTTTATTGCTTTTGCCCTTTTGTATACAATTATATCGTTTATCAATCACTCCCTTTTCAGAACATACGCTCTGGATTTGGGGGTTTATAACCATGCTGTATATAATTTTTCCCAATTTAAATCTGCCGTATTTACTCTTGGAATTGATGGAAATGAAGTTTCTTTTCTGGCCACTCATTTTTCCTTGATCACCATACTTTATGCTCCATTGGTTTATATTTTTGGATCCTTTACCTTATTGGTTATTCAGATTGCATCAATTTTATTTGGTGGATATTTTATCTATAAATATGCTTTAAATTTTCTTGGTAATAACCCCAAATTACCCTATTGGATACTTATCCATTTTTTTTCTATCTGGGGCATATATTCTGCTCTTTCGTTCGATTACCATGATAATGTGCTAGGCGCCATGTTAATACCTGCTTTTGTATATTATGTCGAAAAAAGGAATATAAAATTATCAGCTTTGCTTTTGATAATGATACTTTTCACCAAGGAGGTAATGGCTGTTTGGTTATTTTTTATTCTTATTGGTTTAATCATAAAAAACAGAAAAAGTTACTGCAAAACATATATTAACTTTGAATTGCCATTATTGATTTTCTGCTTAATATATGGGCTTGTGGTCATATTTTTCCTAATGCCAATGCTTCAGGGAGAAACTAATAATTTACAGTTTATCAGATATAATTATTTGGGTAATTCCGTTTTTGAAATCATTGTTAATGTTTTTAAAAATCCAAAACTAATTGTTGATGTTCTTTTCACAAATACCCTGAATGATCCTTCCTATGATTATATCAAAATGGAAACATATATCATGTTTATCTTGGCAGGTGGCTTATTTTGCTTTTTTAAACCGGCCTATCTGATTATGTTGCTTCCCATATTTGCCCAGAAGTTTCTTTCGAATGACTATGGTTTTTGGGGAATTAATGGTCAATATTCAATTGAATTTGTTCCAATAATATCCTTGGCAACTATTGATTTTATAAGAAACTACAAAAAAAATCAGGTAGTGGCTATGATAATCATAACCTTAATTACTTTGGGCACAAATATAAAAACCATCGAAAGCAGAGAATCCAAGTGGTATAATGCTGCCAACACAAAATTTTACAACAAAATGCATTTTAAGACCGAATTAGATATTGCCCAGGTTAATGAAGCTCTTAAACTTATTGAAAAAGAAAGTAGCGTTTCTGCCAGTTCCTCAATAGTTCCTCATATTGCATTCAGGGAAAAAATTTATCATTTCCCTATTATTAAAGAAGCTGATTATATTGCATTGTTTAAGAATAGAGATTTTTGGCCCTTAACTTTAGAATCGTTTAATGATAATCTAAAACAGCTTAAAGCTGATAATTTATATTCTGTTATATTTGAAAGTGAGGATTTAATATTGTTTAAGAAATCTTCGAAATAAAAAATCGTTTAAGAAAAAACATAATTGGATTCTTTAATTAATGGATCAACTTTAAAAGTTTTAGGATCTCATAAAAACTAAGTAATTTAAAAGGATCATTCAAAAAATAAGTCTAACAATTGGGGTATTACTATTTTTATTACCCAAAATTTGTTTTGATAATAATCTATCTGTTTTAAAAAAGCTGAAACCAATTTATATTGCGACCTATAAATGGTGTGCTATCTTATTATTTGATCAAATTGGAATCATAGTAAGTTTGAAGAAGAAAATACTTCGTAAAAAATAATTTCCCAAACGTATCAAACAAGTTGTTTAATTAAATAAGCTTTTTAATTTCATAATGTTAAGATAAGATCTATCTGCTTGTTTCAGTGGTAAGCTAATCCTAACAAACTGTTTTTTAATTAGCTAAACTTTTCTGATACCATCACATAATATTCCATTAGGGCATGGCAAAATATTGCTAACTGTATCGAAGTTAAAAATACTTTTCCGTTTTCAACTACATATTGTATAGTTTGCTCGCCAATAGCCTTGAAGTATTCAGCCATTACCAAACGATAATAAACTATTTTAATAATAGAAATACCCATACGTCGGTTGAATCTTTCAATGTCTAAATAAAAGTCATTAGAGGGTATAGAAATGAAGAGTTTTTCTTATTTAGACTAACAAATATCTATGCTTGATTTTTTACTCCCCACAAGTTTTAGGATTGATCCTGATCCTTGATCCCCTTGATGCAAAATAGAAATATCTTGAAACGAAAAAAGCCTTATAAACTAAGTTTATAAGGCTTTTTTGTGAACCCGCTGGGATTCGAACCCAGGACCACTACATTAAAAGTGTAATGCTCTACCAGCTGAGCTACGGATTCATTTTTTAAAGAACTAGCGGTGTGTTACCGTTTTGTGGTTGCAAATATATATGCAATATTCTTTATTCCAAATTATTATTATAAAAAAAACGAGTAAAACTACTTATAAATCTGATAATCAATTAATTTAATTTTAAAAAAATCTATTTTAGTTTTAAATTAATGTAAATTAATCCTTTTTAAGTTACTTATTAATTTAAAAAAACTTGAATTTATCAAGATCGTCTGTGGTATCAAAATTATTTTAAATTTGTACCACTAAAAAAATAGATAATGGACAAATTAGAACTAAAGCCTTTAGAAGGAATAAACGACATAAAATTTGGGTTGAACGAAAAATCGATTCTCGAGTATTTTGGTGAACCGGAAGAAAAAGAAGAATTGGATCCTATAGAAGATTACATCACTGTTCTCTGGCACTACTGGGAAATTGGCGTGACCGTATTTTTTGATAAAAGAAAAGAATTAGTTTTTACATCCATTGAAGTAGATAATGTAGATGCTGAATTATGGGGTCATCGTATCTTTGATATGGATGAAGAAGAATTGAAAAAAATATTTACGAGTAAAGGATATTCCGATATTGATATTGAAATAACTGAAAACAACGAGAAAAGAGTAAGTTTTGATGATGCTATGGTTGACCTTTATTTTGAGGAAGGACAGTTAACGGGCATTAGTTATGGGATTTTTATCGATGATGACATTACCATGTTAAATTAATACAAAGGCTCACTGATTTTTTTGTTAAGTAAATATTATTAGGATGAATATTTTTTTGATTGGCTTTATGGGGTGCGGAAAATCAACGGTTGGTAAAAAATTAGCCAAGGAATTGCGTCTCCAATTTATAGATCTTGATAAGTATATAATCAATAAACATCAAAAAGCCATTTCGGATATCTTCGATACAGAGGGAGAGTCTGGCTTTAGGATGAAGGAATCAGAAGCATTAAGAGAGGTTTGTACCAAAACAGACCTGGTTGTGTCAACAGGAGGCGGAACACC
>CANHPJ010000085.1 GCA_947462515.1 Bacteroidota bacterium
ATCATTATTTTGCCACTTGGACTATGCAAAGATCCCCTATCCTGAATAATTTTGAGAACGATGGCAGTGCTACTTAGCGGAATCAAAAATCCTGCAAAGATTTTTTCAGCCGTGGTGAAGGAAGTAAAAAATGCAAGTATAATTGATAGAATCAAAGTGAAAAAAACCTGTATACCTCCAAAAAGCAGCACCTCTCTTTTCATTTCTTTGAACTTACCCAATGAAAATTCCAAGCCTATGGTAAACATAAGCAACATGACGCCAACTTCAGAAAGCACCTCTATCTCGTTATTGGCATTAACTATGCCCAAACCTGCCTGACCAAGAATTATACCGGTGAGTAAAAAACCTATAATGGAGGGAATTTTTAATTTGGATAAAATCACCAGAAGGATTACCGAAGAAAGGAAAACAATTATAAAATCCTTGAGTAATTCCATCAAAAACAATGTTTATTTAAAAACAAGTACTTGTTAATAAGCAAATTAAACTAATAAATAAAAAGGAAAATTAATGATTAAAGATCCCAAACACTTTCTTTATTCCTTTTGAATTTGAAGAAATCCTTGTGTTCTAGAATGAATGCCAATCCCAAATAAATGATAATTGGGGACCCTACGGTAAAGAATGATAAATAAATAAAAAAAAGTCTTATTTTGGAAGATTTCAAACCCATTTTATAGCCCATAAATGAGCAAACCATAAAAGCATGTTTCTCAAAATAATAAACTATTCTATTAATCATAAAGAATCTTTTTTAAGAATATTAATTCCAATGCTGCAAGTTAAACATTTTTTTGCATTGCAGTACTGCGTTTTGAGTTCTAAAAGGCTTTGACTTTGAAATGCTGATCTTGAAAGAAGCCCCATCTCCTGCCATTTTAAAACAATATTATTTCTCTCTGAATCAATCTGCTCGAAAAAATCGATTGCCAATTGCTGAAATTTAGCTTCATCATTGACTTTTCCATATAGAAACAAAAACGGAATTACTGCGTTAATTAAAATAATATCGGTAGATTTTTTACCCATCTTTTTATCCATTTCCTTTGAAACAAGGTCAAAACTATAATGGGTCTTCCAGTATCCTTCGGCAGATAAATCAAACATGGAATATGCCTGATCTATTGAATTAATGTCTAAAATTTTTGAAAAAACATTTTGGTTCGAATAAATAAAGCATGCGAATTGCGCAATTCTTATGGTTGGGAAATTCGAGGGTCGAAGTCGCAAAAATTTCCACAGATGAACGTTTATGGGAGTAAGATTAAATTTACTTTTTAAAAAAGAATATTCTGCTTGTAATTTTTTTGGATAATCATCGATAAAGTCTGCCTCCAAAAAACCCGCTTGCCCGAATAAAATTGCCTGAATTTGAAACAGACTGTTTTTATGTTTCAACAAGCAGGCATAGGGAATAGATTTGGCCAATAGTTCAAAAGGTTCTGCATTTATATTAAATCCGAAACTACGAGCCAAAAAAAAGTAAAGGGTTTGCTCCCAGTTATTATTGTTTTTTAAAAGTTCATTTCTTATTTGGTTTGTTTTGCGCTCCAGACGCTCAAAGAGCAATCTTTCAAGCCATGCCTGCTTTATAAAATCATTAATTTTAAGAAAATGCTCTTGACAAGGTATCCAAAGCAAATTACTCATCATACTGTCATATTTCAGAAATAATTTCTGATCAAACTTCCCCTTTAGCTCAAGGGTAGGAAGAATCTCCCCACTTGACCTAATAACCGGTTTGTCATAATCATATACCACATGCAACACCACATTATCGTAGGCCTTATCGTATTGATGTTTATGAAGGTACCAATCGGATGAATGAATATGAATCTCGACATTTCCTGCCCAATAAACATCGCCGATTTGCAATTTTGCATTGAAAAAATCAGGGCCCGAATCAGTATTGTGCTCCCCTACTTTATCGATTTGCAAATTTTGGCCACAAACAGTTTTTAATTCTTGTATTTCAAACAATTTATATTTCCACAAATGATGAAAAAACTCCTCTTTCATTATAATTATCTTTTTATGGCCTAAAAGGCAATGCAGTTAACAAGTCTTATGCAAGGGATTTTATTTCAATGTATTTGTTTGCCTGATGCAATAAGTAAAACGCATCTTCAAAAAGAATAAATCATTATGTTTTTTTGGGTGAATCAGAATCAAATACTATATATTTGAAACATATTATTATATGCTATTCAAGATGAAGTCGACACCATTTTTCAAGTGTTTTTTAGGATTTATTTTACTTTTTACATTCAAAGAACTAGATGCTCAAGAAATCAAGGCAAAAAAAGATGTCTACACCGTAGTTGAAAAAATGCCTCACTACGTAGGAGGAGATCAAGCCCTGCTAAAGTTTATCAAGGGCAATTTGAAGTATCCCAAAAAAGCCCTGGAAGAAAAAACAGAAGGAATTGTTTTTGTAAAGTTCATCATTAACAAAAAAGGTAAAATCACAGATCCAAAAATACTAGTAAGCGTAAGCCCCCAAATAGACGAAGAAGCCTTACGGATTGTTAAAAAAATGCCCAAATGGGAAGCAGGAGAAAATCAAAACACAAAAGTGGCAGTGCAATTTAACCTGCCAATAAGGTTCAAATTAAATACAACAACCAAAAACACCAATTAAAACCTGCCGGCAACAAGACCTACGCCCATAAAACATTAATCAAAACACTTTTCAATCAATATTTTAAGAGATTCGCCTCACCTCTATTGAACTCAGTTATTAATCTCTTGCTCCTTATAGGCATTGTATTCATCTTTGAATTCAGAGTCTTCCTGCTCATTTTTTTTAGAAAATCTTAAAAATCCATTTCTTATTTTGGATCGGGTTTCTGATCCTTTATCTGGTGCAAACAATACACCCAAAGCTGCTCCGGCAGCAATTCCTGCCAATAAGGCAAATAAAACTGAATTATTATTTTTTTCCTTCATAGTTCCTGCTTTTTAAATTCAATGTGAATAGATTCTTTATCGATAAATTATTAATTGCATTAGATCGTTAAATGTAACATGTCTTTTATCTTAATTTCCACAAAAAACATTAATTGCCTTTCATTGGTGACTTTAATGCAGAATTGAAAACAGCAAATTCTCTATTGTTACTGAGCAAATTAAATACCAAAAACATTTACAGAAAATCCAGAAGAATTATTTTATCCGAATTCAAAAACTGAGGCTAAAATTCAACAAAGTGTCTTCAGAAATTATGTTTTGTGGAAAATACTCCAAGGAATTTACAAGTGTTTTTAAGTCCTTATTTTTTGGAAAATCTTAAAAAACTGATAATCAATTTTTTTACCTGTTGATAAATTAAGGAATTGATTTATCTGTAAAAAGGCATCATTTTATTAGGATTGAATCATAACAACAAGAAAAAAAATTATGAATCCAAAAAACACCTTGACAGAAATTCAAATAAAGACAAACCTGGAATTTACGTTTATTCCTTTTTCGGATTTTTTAATAACCGAGATCTGGCTGATTGACGAATTAAAGGACAGTTATATTGGTGAAATTGTCATTGGCTTAAACTGATAGAATCATCAGGAATAAGGCTTGTTGATGACTATCAATTCCAGGAGATAATGATAAAACAACAAACGCAATCTTGACTTTTCTATTCTTGTCATTTCCGAACTAAAAAATTTTAAATCTGATAAACTACCTCCATAAAGTATTTGAGACTCAATAGTGGCTAATAATCGCACGCTTTAGAAATGATCATTTTTTTTATAGACTTTCGTCAAATAAAAAAGCCCCATAGATTGGGGCTTTTAAGAGTATCGAAAACGGCAGTTGAACCCCTGAGCTCAGGGTTATGAATCCTTTTTACATTACTTTAATTTTATAAGCGACTCATTTTTAATCTGTTAATTTTTCAATCAAGAATTAACGATTGATTTTATCTCATGAACCTAAACAGACAATATAGTAATACCATTGATTGTCTTTATAACACTGATACTTTGAGGTATTATTTATGTGGAATGGACTGAGATATTACGGGTAACAATTTAAAGGAAGATCGCGAAATTGACTGTTTTTTTTTTTAACTAAAATACCAGATTTAACTCCAAATAAACAGCTATAATTCTGTCAGTCAAAAAGCTGAAAAAGTATTAACAAAGGACTTCCAAATTAATAAAATAACTTTTTTAGAAGTTAAAACCTGAGTTTTAAATAGTTGTCGATAACAATTTTTAAACCACATGTTTTTGTGGGATAAGTTCTTTAATTTTAGACAATATTTTTATAATTAATATGCCTTCAAAAAATCATAATTTGAATGGACTAACCCTGTTAATTATAACATTTTTATTGACATAAAATATTAAAGTGTAATTGTTTAGATATGAAAAATGTAAAAGAATCAGCAAATTTTATCTGGGCTATTGCCGATATATTAAGAGGTGATTATAAGCAAAGTGATTACGGTAAGGTAATTTTACCATTAACAGTTTTACGTCGTCTGGATTGCGTATTGGAAACATCGAAGGAATCGGTGCTGAAGAAGTTCGAGCAACTTAAAACAACCAAAATAGAAAACCTTGACCCTATTTTAAATAAAACTGCTGGCTTCAACTTTCACAACAGAAGCAACTTCGACTTTAACAAGTTAATTGCTGACCCCAACAATATAGCATCCAACTTGAGAAACTATATCAACGGATTCAGTGAAGATGCACGAGAAATTATTGAGCAATTTGAATTCGAAAACCAAATAAATAAGTTAGATGATAATAACTTGTTGTTTATGATCGTAAAGCGTTTTCAAGAGATTGACTTACATCCCAATACTATTTCGAGTATGGAAATGGGATATATGTTTGAGGAGTTAATCAGAAAGTTTGCTGAGATTTCTAATGAAACTGCTGGGGAGCACTTTACACCAAGAGAAGTTATCAAAATGATGGTGAACATTCTTTTCTTAAACGATAGGGAGATTTTAACTAAAAAAGGTATTACCAAAACGATTTACGATTGCTGTGCCGGAACTGGTGGCATGTTATCGGTTGCTGAAGAATACTTACATGAGCTAAACCCGGATGCTCGTTTAGAAGTGTTTGGTCAAGAATTGAATCCCGAATCGTATGCGATTTGTAAATCGGATTTAATGATAAAAGGTCAGAATGCATCCAATATCAAAAAAGGAAATAGCATTTCTGAAGACCAATTGAACGACCAAAAATTTGATTACCTAATTACCAACCCACCATTTGGGGTTAAATGGGAGAAATTTGCCAAAAAGGTAAATCAAGAGCATGAAACATTAGGGCATGGCGGAAGATTTGGAGCTGGTTTGCCTTCTGTGGGTGATGGTTCTTTCTTGTTTTTGATGCATTTGATGGCGAAGATGAAACCAGATGGTTCTCGCTTAGCCATTGTATTTAATGGTTCACCTTTATTCTCTGGTTCGCCATCCAAAACCAAAAATGAAAGTAGCATCCGTCAATGGATTATCGAAAATGATTTATTGGAATCGGTGGTAGCATTACCTAATCAGTTGTTCTACAATACCGGCATAAGTACCTATGTTTGGGTAATATCCAACAAAAAACCAGTTAAAAGAAAAGGTAAAGTTCAACTAATTAATGCGGTTGACTTATACAAGAAAATGAGCAAATCATTGGGAGATAAACGTAATGAATTATCTGATGACCATATTGCTGAAATAACCAAAATATATGGTGAGTTCAAAGAATCCGGGTATTCAAAGATATTTGATAATAAAGCCTTTGGTTATGCTAAAGTAACTGTGGAACGACCAGAGCGTGATGTAAAAGGTGAAATCGTAAAAGATAAAAAAGGGAATCCAAAACCAGATTCTTCCTTGAGAGATACCGAGAATATTCCACTCACTATGGATATTCAAAAATATATGGAGAAAGAAGTATTACCGCATGTGCCCGATGCATGGGTAGACCATTCTAAAACCAATATAGGTTATGAAATCAACTTTACGAAGTATTTCTATCAATACAAACCATTGCGTTCACTAGAAGAGATTAGAAAAGACATTTTGGCTATTGAACAAGAAACAGATGGTTTATTAAAAGAAGTAATCGGTTAGTGATGAATTACGAAGCAATCACGAACACAAAAAAATATTAACCGTGAGTAATAATTCCGATAGCTATATAGATTCGGGGCTGGAGACAGCCTTTAACAATTCAGATTTGTCAGAAATTTCAAATCCTTTAATCGAAAAAATTACAAAGCTGGTTGAAAATACCAGAAACAAAGTTGCTGTTTATCTTAATTCTGAAACGGCGATAATGTACTGGTTTATTGGTAATTACATTCATTCAGAATTAAAGCAAAAAGATAAAATTAAATACGGGAAACAGATTCTTGCGACACTGTCGCAAGAATTGACCCAAAAATTAGGTAAAGGTTTTTCGTATTCTGCTTTGACCAGAATGGTGAAAGTTGCTGAAAGAATCGATCAACAAAATATTGCGACACTGTCGCAACAATTGAGCTGGAGCCACTTGATTGAGCTATCAGGTATTGAAAACGAATTGAAACGTGGTTTTTATGCTCAAAATGCCATAAGCCATAAGTGGAATGTTCGTTTTTTAAGAGACCAAATAGACGCTCAGCTTTTTGAAAGAACAACAATAGCAAAACAACCCGAAGTTATAATTGCAGAAGCCCTTGAAAAATGGGATACAACAAATGAAATAAATCCGGAATTGGTTTTTAAAAACACCTATGTACTTGATTTTTTAGACCTTCCTGCTAACTACTCTGAGAAGGAACTCGAAAACGCATTAATTACCAATATAGAACATTTTATTTTGGAACTTGGGAAAGGTTTTGCATTTGTAGAACGTCAAAAACGGATTAGTGTCGATGCCATCGATTATCATTTAGATTTATTGTTCTATCACAGAAAATTAAAACGTTTGATAGCCATTGATTTGAAGCTGGGCAAATTTAAACCCGAACATAAAGCACAAATGGAATTGTATCTGCGATGGCTTCAAAAAAACGAAATGCAAGAGGGAGAACAAAAACCAATTGGCTTAATACTGTGTAGTGAAGGCAATACCGAACATGTTGAATTGCTGATGTTGGAAGAAAAAGATATTAAAGTAGCTCAATATTTAACAGAGTTGCCAAGCAAAGAATGGTTTGCCGATAAATTACACCGTGCCATCGAAATTGCAAAATCGGCTCAATCTTAAAAATTATGAATTAC
>CANHPJ010000086.1 GCA_947462515.1 Bacteroidota bacterium
TATCTTCGAATTTCAGTGTTGAACCATTACCCGATGACTTGAAATTATGTTTAATTGTTGAAGCAGAAAAAATCACAGAGTCAGGACTATTATTGTCATTAAAGCTTTCCCAAAGTTCAATAGGAGTAACAAAAGCGGCTTCGTATACCCTTACTGCGCTATCTAAAGCGGCAGAATTGAAAGACTCAGGCACAGCTGCAGTACTTGCTTTCAATCTTTTTAATGCCCCGGTATAAATCGTTGGAAACAAGATATTGTTATCTATCTGAGAAATTTCACAGTGCATACCATCTCCACCACTTACCTCCCTAGAGGCTTTAGCTGAATTTCCCTTGTAATTGATATATTGGGTGCCATTATCCTGCGAACCGGCCATTACCTCCCCAGAACCAGAAAAGGCAACAGAATAACACTGCAAGACATTGTAGTTCTTGTTGATAGGCTTGTGCGTTTTTCCTCCATCTACCGATATGGATATTCCCCCATCGGTAATAACATAAACAGTATTAGGATCTGTTGGATGCCAAACGATGTTATGTTTGTCAGAATGAACGAAATAAGGATTGGCAAACGAGTTTGGAAACTCTGCAGATGTTCTATACCATTGACCAGAAACCGGATTAGATTGAATTTTTGTCCATTTCCATAATTCTACACCGCCAAAGTAAAGCTCGTTTTCATTGTGGGGATTTATTCTTATTATATTATCATACCAACCTTGTTTATTTTCTCCAAAGGGATCAAAAGAAGAACCGCCTGGGCCAATTACTGTCCAAGTATCTCCACCATCGCCTGAATAATATACGTTCAATAGACTTCCATCTGACTTTGCTGCTGCGGCTACCATAATTTTAGAATTTTTGGGAGCAACATCAAATTCAATTCTAGTAACCATAGATGAACTAGGTAAACCAGATGAAGTCGATTTGACAACGAATGAACCCGATGTTCCATCTTTGGAAATATAAGCCTGTCTGTCCATTGCAACAATAATAGTTCCATCATTACTTATGTCAATGTCATGAACATCACCCTGAACTTTGATATATCCTGTTTTCCAGGTTTCTCCCATATCTTCAGATACCTTTAACCCTTCACTTGTTCCTGCATAAATGATATTCGGATTTGTCGGGTGAGCTTCAATTCTATTAATTATTGACCAAGTTGCCAGTGATGAATTTATGTCTGAAGGAACAGTTGAAGCAAGTTGTTGAAAGGTATTACCTCCATCTATAGAGCGGAAAACACCTCTTCCAATATTTCCAGTGTAAGCATTATTTCCCGAAGGACGAGCTAAACCTTCTCCGGTTGCATAATAAATATACCCATTTGCACCCCTTGTAATCCAGGAGATTGCTAAATTTTCTTGCTTGTCGTTTACACTTCTCCAGCTCATACCTCCATTATCTGATATCCAGAGACCACCTCCAACACCGCCAGCATAGATCCTTTTAGGATTTACAGGATCTATTAAAAATGCACGTGTTCTGCCTCCAACATTGTCCGGACCCATTTCATCCCAAACTAAATCCATGCCCCCTTTGGATCGATTGGCAAAAAATTCGCGAACTTCTTTTTCAGATTTTAGAACATCGCTAAGCTCTATTTTTCCGGTAATTTGATTTTTCTTGATTTGATTATAATATTCTACCGCTCCATTAATTCCTTGCTCAAATAAATCATTTGCGTTTTTCCTGGGAAAATAAGCATTTGAATCTCCTAAAAACAAATTATATAAGGCGAAGGAAACCCCTGTGGCTGCGATAATAGCGAGTGAAAAACTCAATTTGCGTTTTTTCATAATTTTATAAACTATTTCTTAAAAATTTTTATTCAAAGTCTAACTACAAATATATTTTTTTATTTAAAGCTTAACAAACAAAATTATTGTTTTTTGAGTTGGCATTATATCTTTAAAAAAGGTGTTTTTCGGCATGATAGGATGAGCGAACCAGCGGGCCACTCTCTACATATCTAAAACCTTTTTGAAGTGCAATAGTTTTATAATATTCGAACTTTTCAGGTGTAATAAATTCTGCTACAGGCAAATGCTTGGCTGTTGGCTGTAAATATTGTCCAACAGTTAAGATGTCTACCCCCGAATTTCTTAAATCATCAAAAGTTTCAAAAATTTCCGATTCAGCTTCACCCAACCCAAGCATTATACCGCTTTTGGTTTTCATACCGCCATCTTTTAATCGTTTTAAAGCCTCCAAACTTCTGTCATACTTTGCCTGAACCCTTACCTGTCTGGTTAAGCGTCTAACAGTTTCTAGGTTGTGTGATACAATTTCTGGGGCAACATCAATTATTCGCTGCAAATTTTCCCATATTCCCTGAAAATCAGGAATCAGTGTCTCTATTGTTGTTTCTGGACATTCTCTTCGGATTGCATTTATTGTTTCAACCCATATATTAGATCCACCATCTTTTAAATCATCTCTGTCTACCGATGTGATAACGCAGTGCTTCACGTTCATTAACTTAACCGAATTGGCCACTTTTTCAGGCTCCAGCAAATCAACGGCTTTGGGTTTCCCGGTGGCAACTGCACAAAATTGACAGGAACGTGTACAAATGTTTCCTAAAATCATGAAGGTAGCAGTACCAGCTCCCCAGCACTCACCCATATTAGGACAGTTTCCACTTTGGCAAATGGTGTGCAGTTTATGTTCATCAACAAGCTTACGTACTTTGGCAAACTCTTCTCCTGTTGGAAGTTTTACTCTTAACCAATTTGGTTTTCTGGCACTTTCTTTGGCCAAACCAGTCTGTGTATTATTTGTATTTTCTGGCATAATTTTAAAATTCTTTTTTTCCAAAAACTAAACTTAAATAAAATGAAATAAAAACCTGTTTATTAATTGCAGTCGACATGATGGGGATTTTTTTTGAATAGGCATCCATAACAATACCTGTTTCAATCGCTCTAACCAAATCATCAAAAGACGAATACTCAAAACTTAATCCCAATTTAGCATAAAGACCTGGTTGAAATTTTAATTCACTGAGTCCTTTTGTGAGTCCCGACCTTCCATATATTTCTCCCCATGACTGTGTTAAAGGATCATATTTTTGAGAAATAATCCTTTTATTATTAGTCTCATTTTTAATTATATCCAGGTAAATAGGTTTCAATAGTCCCATCGACGATCCTATATAGTAATGGTACCTTACCTCAACTCCTTTTCGCTGATCTTTTGTATGTAAAGTATTGTGATAACCTATGCCCGTTCTTACTATAGAAAAGGAATTTATTTTACCATAAATAAATTTGTTATCATAGGCAGAGGTGATTTTGTATTCTTTGGGATGTTTAATATTCAAAACATCAAACTCATAAAATCGTTTTAATTTACCTGTTTTATGAACACCATTCCTATAGAAAAAACCTAATCCTTTATCGTGAATAAAAACACCCCCATGATTTTCTTTCCTATATAAAATCAAATCTCCTTCAGATCCCTGCTCCTGCTGGGCAAAAATCAAATTGGAAATAAAAAAAAGAAATATAAATAACTTGAAAAAATTCATTTATATTTGAGTATTACTCAAAATTACAATTCACAAATTAACGAAAAAAACTTAAACAAAAAGCATGGAGATAGCTGAAATAAAATATATAGGACATCTGCGCACAGAATCATTGCATCTGAAGTCAGGCGAAAAAATAATTACGGATGCCCCTTTGGATAATCAAGGTAAAGGAGAAGCATTTTCTCCAACAGATTTACTAGCTGATTCTCTGGCTGCCTGTGCACTAACAGTTATGGGAATTGCAGCAAGAACGCATGGTATTGAAATGACTGGTACTCAAGTTAAACTATCAAAATTCATGCTTGCCGATCCAAGAAGAGTTGGGAAAATAATTATAGACATTAAGATGCCCAACATCAATTATTCAGAAAAAGAAAAATATATCCTTGAGAATGCGGCAAAAACCTGCCCTGTTTCTAAAAGTCTTAATGAAAATTTGATTCAAGAATTCAACTTCTCATACTAATATTCCGAAAAACACTTTCCCATATTCCTAGAATGACACTTTATTAAACTAATTAATTGATTAGTCATGAGAAAGGTTTTACTAAAACTTATGCTACGACAAGATTATTTATGAGCAAATGTCTCGCCAAAAAACTAAAATTGAAAGAATGGAAAATATAAAAAACCATGTTACAAAAAAGATACTATGGTTTAAACTAAATTTTTAACAATAACCTGAAAACATCTTTCGGGATAATACAAATAAGTCTTACCCCTTTTAAATTTGATGGCTAAGGGTTTAAAAATGGTAATGAAAAATTAAACTTTCTCTTTGAAAAACTGAAACCAGCTTTAAAACAGTAAATATAAATCCGCTTTAAAGTTCCTTGCAAACGCTTTTGTGGTATACCAAATATAATTTTGAGCTACTTGGTTTTTGTCAAAAAAGCACCATGGAGAATCCCAAAAAACCGGATGTTAATTTTAAGATGAAAGTTATCAATTAAACAAAATGAAATATATTGAACTAAAATCCAAGGAATTGTGGGTTAAAATTATTGACTTTTTACAACAAAATTGGGCTTTAATTGAAAAACGGGATTATAACAATACGGTTATGGTATAATTCATTAAAGATGCTCCTGTGAATTTTTGATATACTTGATTTTGAAACATTTGAAAATGCCCAATTAGGTTTAAGAAATAACGGTTTCAAAAAACACTTTTACGAAAATGAAAATTTCACTGAATTTATAAACACACCGTAAAAACCATATATAGGATCCCAAAGGCCAATTTCTGCATCCTGAGAATATAAAGAATAATGAATCAGTCATTTTTTGGAGAGGGATACCAATCTCCAAAACCCAATTCAATAAATACATACTCACAGGTTATTTTGCTAATTAATATCTCCTGATTAACCTTTTCCATCAGAGCCAGGTTCTTATATATTTCCAACAAATAACCTGGGGTTTTATTAGAAAGCTCAGAGTATATTAACATATCATTTTCAAAATAAAAAACATCCATCATATCATAACCAAAATGAAAGCAAACTTTTGAAGTTTCAATCAAAATGCCTTCACGACTGTATTTTTTACCTTTTATTACTTTTCCTATTTTCTGAATCTGTTCATTTTGTAGTAATCCATTATTACCACATTTGGCTCTTAATATCATATAAGTCTATTTTTCAATGGCATTATTTATATTAATAAAGTAAGCTTCACTTGTTCTTATCACATAATCGTTTTTTCCGGCATTCATATCATGGTTTTCCAGATATAAATCAAAGAGTATATTGGTTTTTTTTTCGGCCAGATTAATTGTAGCCAAAGGGTATACCAAATTGGTTAAATCAGTTAATTCCAATATATCAAACAAAATACCCGATATCTGCCCTGTTATCGTTTCTTTGATAACTATACTATTACCTAATTCATTTAAATCAATAAATTGATTGGTGATTATCAGGTTATCAAATAACGAAGGAGCTAGCAGCTGATTTACACTTTTCTTTAAAATGAGGTTTCTTCCATTTTTGATCTCCAAAGTACCTGGCTTTGATAAATCCAAACCCATATAGGAATGAGTATAATTAAGATCCATATAGCTATTTATGCCAGGTATATTTAAAAAGTCAAAAAAGTCAAGATCAAAAATGGCTAAATCCTTTTCGCAGTTATTATTAATTGAATAATTGCTTAATGCATCCATAAATGCAGCATCCGGTTTAAAAACCAAATAATTTACACCATAACCAATAATATTTAATTTGATTTTCAAGGTTTACTGCGTTAATAAGTTTAGTTTATTAATGTACGTCATTTATTAAAAAACATAACATTTTATTTAATCTTAGGTACACTGTGCTAAACAAAATTAGTATTGCATCAGAAAAAAAGGAATAAAAATTGCAAA
Source organism: Bacteroidota bacterium (assembly GCA_947462515.1). GTDB lineage: Bacteria > Bacteroidota > Bacteroidia > JACCXN01 > JACCXN01 > CANHPJ01. The sequence goes on from CANHPJ010000086.1 coordinate 5,908, forward strand.
ACACCGATTGTATAAAAGCACTATTAAAATATATAAAAACATATAGAAACCAAGTAATAACTTGAAAATCAATTCAAAATCTATTGAAATCCAACACAAAGAAAAAAATTCATTTTGATGTTATAAAACCAAAACAAGTCCGTATTAAACTATACTAAGAAATTAAAAGCTTTATTATCAGCACAAAATAAAAAAGGAATTAGAGTATTTATCTCATTTTAAAATCAATAAATTTTACAAAAAAACAATCAATTATATTTGGAAAAGTCAATATTTTTTATAACTTTTGTAAACGAATTAATTAGAATTTTTTTTTTAAACGAACGAGATTTTCCATCTGGTTTTTTCAATCAATAAAAATTTCCAGGTAATTAATTTAACCTGTTTATAAACTTGTAAAAAAATGAGAAAAGGAAAAGTCACCAGTCTGCTTGATATCTGAAAGCATTTAAACTTCCAAATTAAATAACCCGGTTCTGGTATTGAACAAAATTAAATTGTGATTGAAAGGTAAAATTTAATACCCTTTTTACCCTATAAAAATCACGAATAAGAATTTTTTTGCCCTATTTTTTTCAAGGTCAGAAAACCTTTTACAACAACGCAAAAATTGATTTTGTCTTGTGTGTAAAACTATTGCCTTTACTAAAGTAAAAAAAGCAGTGCAAAAATTTGATTTTACAATGTGTTCTTTATTAACTCTAAAAAAGCAAAGTCCTATGAATCAAGCTATTTTAAATACAGAAGAAATCATTATCAAGTATAAACCGCTTGTAGTAAAAGCAGTTTGCAAAATTGTAAAAAACAAAATGGATGCTGAAGAAGTGGTAAACGACGCACTCCTTAAAGCACTTGATAAATTTAGGTTATACCAGACTAGTAAAGGAAGTTTTGAAGCATGGCTCTGCACACTTGCCAAAAATACCGCCTTAGACTTTATAAACAAAAAAGATTATCGAGTATGGAAAACAAGTACAGACAAAATACCTGATCTAGCAAGTAAAATTGAAATATACGACAGGAGGCTTGGATTATGCAAAAAACTTTTGAATGGCACTTTAAACGAGCCTAATGATCTGGAAAGCCTAACTATAAAACTGCTTTATCTGGAAAACAATAAGTACGAAGAAATAGCGGAAAAACTTAACATAAACATTGAATATACCAGGGTTTTAAAACACCGCGCCATTACAAAATTTAGAAAAATAGCCCTTTGTAAAGCTGCCTAGATCATTTGACA
>CANHPJ010000087.1 GCA_947462515.1 Bacteroidota bacterium
AAAAATGCACAAGAACACATCCATTATTTCCTTATTGAAGAAGCCAAAAATAATTTATTGAACACGAATGACTCTGTAAATGAAATTGCTTATAAACTTGGTTTCGAATATCCTCAATATTTCAGTAAATTATTCAAATCAAAAACTGGAATGACGGCAGTCGAATATCGGAATATGAATTAAAAAGCCTCCTACTAACAGCAGTTTGGCAAAAGTGGCTGCGTAGTGCTTCGTTTGAAAATTTTTCGTAAATTCAAATGTGTGCTTCATATGAAAGTACTGTGGTAAAACGCCACCTTCGCCAAGCCGCAAACGGTTAAGGCTCCCCAAATAATTCCACAATTAATTTAACCTGGAGGGGCGTTAAAATCTTTTTTTCTGGGCTTGTATCGCAATTCCTATAATCGATTTTTCGATTTTTTCATTCTGCCGCATCCAACGACCTCGTTGAGTGCTTGCACTTCTTTTATTACAATTGGGAAAATATAGAAGTGTAAGCTCTCCATACCCCTTTACTAAACGATAATAAACTATTTTGATAAAAGAAGCACTAATGCATCGGCGGAATCTTTCAATGCCAAAATCAAAGCTTTTAGAGCACAGTTTAGAGGTGTTAGAAATGTTGAGTTTTTCCTTTTTAGACTAAGAAATATTTATGATTGATTTTTTACTCCCCACAAGTTTTAGGATTGATCCTGAATGAGAAGAAAATTGAAAAACCGAAGTTCACAAAAAAATCCCTTTTAAGTATAAACTTAAAAGGGATTTAGTATTGCAAGTGTTTTTAGGAAACACTTTAAGCGGAGAGAGCGGGATTCGAACCCGCGGTACAGTTACCCGTACGACAGTTTAGCAAACTGTTCCTTTCGGCCTCTCAGGCATCTCTCCTTCGTTAAGGACTGCAAATGTAAATAATTGATTTTAAAACCAAAACAAAAAATAATTAAAAAATCACAAACAACACAATATCAAGCAAATACATTTAATATATTTTTAAAACGAACTGATACTAAGCTGATTTGCATGAAAAAGGCTAAGAAAAAGCATCAAAAAAGCAATAAATTAGGCCTTTTAATAGCATAGAACAAGCCTTATCAATTAATAAGCACCACTTCTTCTGCGAACAAACCATTCAATAGTTAATAAGGCGAGAATGAAAAAGAAAAGTGATTTAAAATTAATAACTTCATTTAACCTCTGCTGTGAGAATGAAACAGGCTTTATGTCCTCCCTGTTTTCGAGAATGGATAATAATTTGTCGAATTCATTTTTAGAAACGCTTTCGCCACCATATTTTTTTGCTAAACTATATAAGAGCTGATGATCGGCAACGGTATTTAGATTTTCAACCTTAAGGGCGTTAATGGATAGCTCGCCATTATCTTTCAGCACTTTATTTCCAACATTGACGCTAGCCTGGTAAGAATAGTTGCCTATAGGTAAAATACCCGCATTAAGCTTATATGCAGTAGCGGTTTTATTGAAAACAAAAGGGTATTTATGCTTGTCTTTATCATATAAAACTATGTTTACATCATATTTATTGATCAATTCATAACTTTCATTATAAAGCTCTGCATCAAATTCTATGGATTCATTTTCATTAAAATTATTTTTGCTTATTACCTTAAAAAAGCTTTTATCAACTTTAAGAGCCAAAAACTGAACCATTTTACCAATCAATTCATCAAAATTATTTTGATTTTGATTTTCAACAAAATCGAATAGCCTCCACCTCCAAATACCCTCACCGCCAATAACTGCGATTTTTGATTCAAAAGCGGTATTAAACACAATTAAAGGGTCGGCAGTTTCAACCATTCCAACTTTTTGTTTTAACAAAGGATATACACTATTATCTAACTTAAAATTTCCAAATGGCACGGAAAGTGGAGGATATTTTTTAATAAACTTTAAATTAGATTCCTGTAGGGTAAAAAGTGAAAAATCATTGATGGCAATTGCCTGACAATCGTTAAATCGGTTTGAAAAGCCATTAATGGTTAGTCCGGTTTTGAGTGCATTAAACTGATTAATAGAAGATTGATTACCGAGAATAAATAATCGGGAAACATTTTCTTTATCAAGCTCCTGGGTAATTTTTAATATGGGGTTTTTAAACGAAGGCAACTGGTGTAAAATCACCAAATCATATCCCTTCACAGACTTATTGAAATCTTTAGCCAGAGAAAAACTAATCTCGTAGTTATCATTACTACTTATGCTATTGCGAATTGCATTAACGTCGGGATGAGGAGCATCAGCCAAAATCAAAACTTTTTGCCTTCCATCTAACACATCTATAAAAATATCTTGCTGATTATTTAAAACAGTATACTCTCCTGATACAGCATTCAAACTGATTTTATAGCGTTGAACCCCGGATTCGGAAGCACTTAAAAAGAAAGGTATGGTAAGTGAAAAATCATCATTTTGTATTGAAAAGTCCTGATTGAATAAAATCTGCTGTCCTTTACTTACGGTTAACTTACTTTTTAGTCCTTTTAATTTTTTAGCATCAAGCACTACTTCTAAAGGAAATTTATTACCCAAGTATGCGATTCTATTGTGGTTAACCTTGCTCAAAATTAAATCACGTTTAAGTGCAGTATCACCCAACAAAACAGAATAAACAGGAGCCTTTAACTGCAATGGAGCATATAGTGGATTAAGTCCTTTATTATATAAACCATCGCTTGCCAATATAACCGCACCAACATTTCTATTGGCATAACGGGTGTTTATTTCATTTATGAATGAGGAAATATCAGTTTCTTTGGACTTAAAATCAAAGGCGAAATTAGTATTTACCTTATCGCCAAAAGTATATTTTCGAACCTCGTACTTATCAGAAAGCTTTTCTACAAATTGGTTAAAATCTGATTTATATTGATTTTTATAATAAGACGAATCTTTTCCAAGTACAATAGATTCAGAATCATCTTGACCGATAATAATTACGGGTTTTTCAAGCTCTCTGAAAACAGTTTTAAAAAGCGGATTTAATAAAAGGAAAGCAATAACAGCAACCAAAACAAACCGAATTGCTGCTAGCGTTCGCTTGAGCCATAATGCAATGTCCAACAGTTGATTTTCTTTGTAGTATAAAACCGAACTATACAGGACACCAATGAATAAACATAAAAAAATATACCAAAGTGAATATTCCGAAACTAAATTGATATTGAGTAACGAGAATATATTTAAAGGCATAAAAGAAAAAGAGGTTAATAATTTTTGTTAATTATGGTAAATCAAACAAAACTAAAACTACAAAAGTTTTGTGACTTTTGTAGTTTTAAATTGAGTTTAACAATATGGTGTAATCGATTGCGGCCGTGAAATAAAAAGAATTAAATTCATATTAAAACAAAACCGGCAACTAATTGAAATGCTCTTAGGTTAGCATACCTCCACAAACATTCAACACCTGACCAGTAACATAGGCTGACATGTCAGAAGCAAGGAACAAAGCGGCATTAGCTACATCTTCGGGAGTCCCGCCTCTTTTTAATGGAATACCTTCTCTCCAAGATTGAACGACAGCTTGATCAAGAGCAGCAGTCATTTCTGTTTCGATAAACCCAGGTGCAATAGCGTTGCAACGGATGTTTCTGGATCCTAATTCCTTAGCAATAGATTTTGTAAAACCATTAATACCCGCCTTTGAAGCGGCATAGTTAGCTTGACCGGCATTACCATTAACACCAACTACAGAGCTCATGTTAATTATTGAACCGTAGCGTTGCTTAAGCATCTGACGTTGCACAGCTTTAGTAATATTAAAAATTGACTTCAGGTTGGTATTCATCACTTCGTCCCAACTTTCTTCGGTCATTCTCATCAAAAGATTATCGCGGGTAATTCCGGCATTATTAACTACGATGTGTAGAGCTCCAAAATCAGCAATTACCTGATTCACCAATTCTTCGGCAGACTTAAAGTCAGCTGCATCGGATTTATAACCTTTGGCTTTGATACCATAGGCAGCCAATTCATCCTCCAGAGCTTTACCTTTTTCGACAGATGAGAGAAAAGTAAAAGCAATACTGGCACCTTCTTTAGCAAATTTTTCAGCAATTCCCTTACCAATTCCTCGGGAAGCTCCCGTAATTAAGGCTATTTTTCCTTCTAATAATTTCATTTTTTTTGTTTAATAATTAAAACTACTTTTTGACAAAAAACACTGTTTATAAGGCAAATATAAAGTAAAAAATCAATTTTTAATTTACTTGGAAACGATGACAAACTCTGTTCTTCTGTTTTTGGCACGATTCTCATCCGAATCGTTTGAAACCAAAGGTTTTGTGGGTCCGAATCCCTGAAATTGAAGTCTTTTTCCAGACACTCCTTTATCTTGCAGATAACCCATAACCGAAAAGGCACGATCTGTAGAAAGGGCAAGATTATCAGCATCTTTTCCCAAATTATCTGTATGGCCATGTATGGCCAGGTTGAAAGTGGAGTTTTTCTTTAAGAACTCCGCAAATTCATCAAGGACAAACTTAGAATCTTCGGTTAATTCGGCCGAGTTGAGCCCGAAATTTATATTGTTTATTTTGTATGGAACACCGACCTCGAGCTTTTTGACTTCAAGATCAATTTTGGCAGGTTTTTTAGGGTTATTGTCTTTGGTTTTTATGAGTTGTGAGCTGAAAGCAGCATCATCAGCCTTTACGCTTAAAACGAGGTCTTCCTCCTTTTTGACTTTAACGATAGTTACAAATTTCCCGTCCTTTTTGTCAACCGCTACATTGGTGACTTGCTTGGTCAAAGAATTTTTAATTTCAACTTTGGCATTTTCCGGCACTTTTCCATTTTCGTCTCTCAAGTTACCTTTAACCAGGGCAACAGCTTCGGGGCGAGCTTCTTTATACAAATCAAATGCATAAATATCATACCCACCTTTACATTTTGAGCTCAAAGAATTAGAGGAGAAATAACCCGTTTTACCATCGATGCTAACTAAAAAGCCAACCTCATCATTTTCAGAATTTATTGGAAATCCTATGTTTTTAGGTTTTTTCCATTTACCAGTTTCATCGGCACGTGTATAGAAGATATCGAAGCCTCCTACTCCGGGATGGCCATCGGAAGAAAAATACAATGTTTCACTATCAGAATGCACAAAGGGAGACTTTTCATTTTGTGGTGTATTTATTGTGGATCCCATATTTTGGGCAGGCCCCCAAGTGCCGTTTTCGGTTTTTACACAACGATATATATCTAATCCACCCAGAGTATCGGCAGTTTTCCGGAAAGTTGAAAAATATAAAATTTGTCCATCAGAGGATATACTTGGCTGACCTTCCCAACCTGTCTCAGTATTTACATTGGGGCCAAGACTAACTAAATCAGACCAGACACCATCTTCTTTGGTAGACTCATAAATATCACAATTGGTATAATTATAACTAACACCTTTAACAAGAATAGCTTGGGGAGCGCACACAGTGATGTACATTTTCTTGTTATCTGTTGTTATTGTGGCCCCACCATAATTTTCGCCTTTATTAAAAGGAGATGCAAAAGGCGAGCCATCATCAAAAGCATCATTCAATTGATTGCTATATGAAAAACGTTCCACAATTTTTTCTTTAGCATAAGCTCCGTCAATGATATTGGGTACCTCAATCATTTTGCGCGTATAAAGCATAATTTCGTTATCCGGAGAAATCACCGCTAAATATTCGTCATCTTTGGAAGATACACCAGGAACGCATATTGGATTAAAGGGCTTAGGATCAAAAATATCGGCTAAAACTTTGGCTTTAGCACTCATGTTTTTAGCAATCTGATAATCTTCATCATTTTTAAAATCATCGGGAAAGTTCATGCTTTTCTCGAAATTTTTATGTGCTTTGGCATATTCTTTAGCTCCATATTGAATTTGCCCTAAGTAATAATAGGCATAAGCATAAAAATCAGGGCAGGCTTCTATAACTTTTTCAAGATACTTTTCAGCAGGCTTGAAAGAAGTACCGTCTAATCGAGCAGTCTTAATAAGCTCATCAGCATATGTATACAGGGCTTCGGCATAGCCAGCCTGCATTTCTATGGCTTTTTTGAGAGATTCCATTCGCTCTCGCTTATCATTACTGCGGTCTATGCCTTGTTCAAAGGCTTTAACAGCTTTTTTATTTGTAATTTCTGCACAGCCTCTTTCCTTGCCGGAAGGGATTTTATTTTTTTGAGCAAAAGCTGCAAATGAAAATAAAAAAAAGACTAAAACTGAAAGAATTCTCACCGCTTTATAAATAGATAAAATCCTGCTCATTTAATGAAACTTATTCCAAAACAAAAAAACAATTTCTTTAGAATCAATAACGCAAAAATGAATAAAATATTTCAAAACTGCATAGTAAGCATACAGTATAAATTAACAATGTAATATTGATAAGTTATAAGTTTTTCAAATCTTGAAGCTCAAGTAAATTGAGCTAAACTGATTTATTAAATTCAATTAACTTCTTTTGACAAGCCTTGCTACAAAAAGAGTATCCGACCTGCGGTTATATCCTGTAATTAATCCTGAATGTTCAATTTCCAAATTATATTTTTCAGACAAATAATTTACAACATCTTCATTTTCACTTTTGAAAACCGAACAAGTTATATATACCAATGCTTTACCGGGTTTCAAATAAGGAATAACGTTGGAAGCAATGGTCTTTTGTTTATGCTGAAAACCAAGAATCATCTCCTGGGAGAAAAAAGTCAGCATTTCAGGAGTTCTTGCCCAAGTTCCTGAACCCGAGCAAGGAACATCGGCGATGATGCCATCAAAGAAATTGTAAGGTTTATTTATTTTAAATGAGCCCATCAAATCTGCCTGTTGAACTTGAAAATCTTTGATTCCGGAAAGATGAAACCTGTTTTTAAGGTTTATTAAAATGCGATCCCTGGTATCGGTTGCTAAAATTTTCAGGTTTGGAGTGATATCTGAGAGCAGCAAACTTTTTCCGCCTGATGCTGCGCAGCAATCCCACCAATTCTCTCCTGCTTTGGCCTGAAAATGGTTACCTGTCAATTGGGAGGAAATATCCTGAATTTCGAAAAACCCTTTTTGTTTCGATTTTAAATTTTCTAAAGATGTTCCGTTCAAAAATGATAGTGAATGGGGAAAAGCTTCATCCCTGACATAATC
>CANHPJ010000088.1 GCA_947462515.1 Bacteroidota bacterium
AATGAAAACTTGGCTGTAAACTTCATTAATCAGGTTCAATATCCTGAGGCCAGATGTTTTTATGGTTATCAAATCATGATTGAAAACATACATTCTGAAACCTACTCATTACTGATTGACACCTACATAAAAGATCAAATTGAAAAAAACAATCTTTTCAATGCTATTGACACGCTAACTTGCGTAACCAAAAAAGCGGAATGGGCGTTAAAATGGATAGGAAACGGCTCCTTTGCTGAGCGACTAATTGCTTTTGCAGCAGTAGAAGGAATTTTCTTTTCAGGAAGCTTTTGTTCAATTTTCTGGCTTAAAAAACGTGGTTTAATGCCAGGCTTGAGCTTTTCGAACGAATTGATTTCCAGAGATGAAGGTTTGCATTGCGATTTCGCATGTCTGCTTTACAGTCAACACATCAACAACAAGTTGCCTCAAGAAACAGTTCAGCGAATTATAATGGATGCAGTAGCCATTGAAAAAGAATTTGTTACTGATGCCTTACCGGTTAAATTAATTGGCATGAATGCTGATTTAATGTGTCAATACATCGAGTTTGTGGCTGATCGATTACTAGTTGAATTAGGTAATGAGAGAGTATATAATGCCTCAAACCCGTTTGATTTCATGGAGCTAATTTCGCTTCAAGGAAAAACTAACTTTTTTGAGAAACGTGTCGGGGAATATCAAAAAGCTGGCGTTATGGGAAATAAAGCCGACAACGTCTTCAAATTAGATGAAGATTTTTGATTCTAATTACAACTACTAATTATTGAATTTAGAAAAACTGTAAACTGAGGATGGAAGAATCTTGTAAATACACCTTAAGCTGAACAGAACCAAAAAAATAAAAAATCAGAAAAAATTAATCTCTAAAACAGAAAAAAATGTCGATGTACGTAATTAAAAGAGACGGACGAAAAGAATCAGTGAAGTTTGATAAAATTACAGCTCGCGTTCAGAAATTATCCTACGGATTAGACCCGATGGTTGACCCGGTTAAGGTAACACTGAAGGTGATAGAAGGAATATACGATGCTGTTCCAACTGCTGAATTAGACAATCTTGCTGCTGAAATAGCCGCTTCTTTCACCTCAACTCATCCTGACTATGCCCTGCTGGCATCTAGGATTGCAATTTCCAACTTGCATAAAACAACAAACAAATCATTTTCAAAAACCATGAAAGATTTGTTTGAATATGAGGACCCTAAAAATGGTCAAGCTGCCTCTTTGATAGATGAAGAAGTTTACGAAATAATAAAAAAACATGCTCAGCTATTAGACTCCACCATTATTTACGATAGGGATTTTAGCTATGATTATTTCGGATTTAAAACTCTTGAGAAGTCATATCTACTAAGACTTCAAGGCAAAGTAGTTGAGAGACCTCAGCATATGATTATGCGAGTTGCAATAGGTATTCACAAAGAAGACATCGACTCAGTAATCGAAACATACAACTTGATGAGTGAAAGATGGTTTACTCATGCTACCCCTACATTATTCAATGCAGGAACGCCTAAACCTCAAATGTCATCTTGTTTCTTACTGACAATGAAAGACGATAGCATCGAAGGGATATACGACACATTAAAACAATGTGCTAAAATATCGCAATCAGCTGGAGGAATAGGTTTAAGCATGCATAATGTACGTGCCACCGGCTCATATATTAAAGGAACAAACGGAACTTCAAATGGTATAGTTCCAATGCTTCGAGTTTTCAATGATACTGCAAGATATGTGGATCAAGGGGGAGGAAAAAGAAAAGGTTCTTTTGCAATTTATTTGGAGCCTTGGCATGCAGACATTTTTGAATTTCTCGAATTGAAAAAGAATCATGGGAAAGAAGAAATGCGTGCAAGAGATTTATTCTATGCACTTTGGATCTCTGATTTATTCATGCAACGAGTAGAGGACAATGGAAACTGGTCATTATTCTGCCCAAATGAAGCCCCAGGTCTTGGAGATTGCTATGGTAAAGAATTTGAAGATTTATACACTAAATACGAAAAAGAAGGTAGAGCAAGAAAAACAATAAAAGCTCAAGATCTTTGGTTTGCAATATTAGAATCTCAAATAGAGACCGGTACTCCTTACATGCTTTATAAAGATGCTTGTAATGAAAAATCAAATCAAAAAAACCTTGGTACTATAAAATCAAGTAATCTTTGTACAGAAATTATAGAATACACCTCTCCTGATGAAGTAGCAGTTTGTAATTTGGCTTCTGTTGCATTACCAAGATTTGTAACTGACGAGCAGTTTGACCATCAAAAATTATTTGATGTAACCTATTCTGTAACAAAGAACTTAAACAAAATTATTGATAATAACTACTATCCTGTTGTTGAGGCCAAAAATTCTAATCTTCGTCACCGTCCAATAGGGATAGGAGTTCAAGGTTTAGCTGATGCGTTTATTTTGATGAGAATGCCTTTTGATTCTCCAGAAGCTGCTCAGTTAAATAAAGAAATATTCGAAACTATTTATTATGCAGCAATGACTGCATCAAAAGATCTGGCCAAAATCGATGGTACTTACGAAACCTACCCTGGTTCACCGGTATCTAAAGGTATCTTTCAATATGACATGTGGAATGTAACTCCATCTCCTAGATGGGAATGGGATGTTTTGAAAGAGGAAGTTGCCAAATATGGAGTAAGAAACTCTCTATTGGTTGCACCTATGCCAACAGCATCTACATCTCAAATATTAGGAAACAATGAATGTTTTGAACCCTACACTTCCAACATTTACTCCAGAAGAGTATTGTCAGGTGAATTCGTTGTGGTGAACAAACATTTACTACGTGACCTTGTAAAACTTGGAATCTGGAATGACACCTTAAAAAATAAAATTATTTCTGCTAACGGATCTGTAGCTGATATACCGGAGATTCCTGAAAACATAAAGGAACTTTATAAAACAGTTTGGGAAATAAAACAAAAGGCCATTATAGAAATGGCTGCAGATAGAGGGGCGTATATTTGCCAATCTCAATCGTTAAACTTGTTTATTCAAAATGCAAATTTCGCGAAGTTAACGTCAATGCATTTCTATGCCTGGAAAAAAGGACTTAAAACAGGAATGTATTACTTAAGAACAAAAGCTGCAACTGATGCAATTAAATTTACAGTAGAAAAACAAGGGGGTTCTCAAATAGAACCTGTATTGCAACTTTCACCAAATGTTTCCATAGAAGAACGATTTGCTGAAATATCCTGCTCACTTGATAATCCTGATGCTTGCGAAAGCTGTAGTGGTTAAAAACAAAAAGTCCCGCATTACGTCGGGACTTTTTTTATTTTAAAGAAACTAAAAATAAACCAAGCCAGTATTATTTATAACAGTTTTAAATAAGCACCAAAAGTTTGGAATTGCCTGTTTACATTATAAATTTGTTGAAAAATATTATTAAAGAATATTAATTTAAAAAAAATGAATAATCTCTCAAACACACTAAATTCATCTATCGGTAAAAAATATGTTATGGCCGCAACAGGCTTGTTCCTCTGCGTATTTCTGCTTGAGCATCTTTATGGTAACTTACTGTTATATAAATCTGATGGAGGTTTAGCCTTCAACGAATACTCACATACACTTGTGCACAGTATTTTAATACGTATTGTTGAAGTTGTTCTTTTCGCAGCAATAATAATACATGTGTATCAAGCTTTGAAACTAACAACAGAAAATAAAAATGCAAGAAAAATAAAATATGCTGTTTCAAAAGTAGATGAAACTAGTAACTGGTTTTCCAGAAATATGGGATTGACAGGAAGTATAATTTTATTTTTTATTGTAGTACACTTGTATACTTTCTTTGTACCATACAGAATAACTCATGAAGTTGAAAATTCTGCTCTTGCTGTGAAAACTGCCTTCCAAAATGGTATGTATTCTTTATTCTATATTATTGCTATATCAATACTTGGTTTTCATCTAAATCACGGGTTTCAATCAGCATTCCAATCACTAGGTTTTAACAACAGAAACTACATGCCTATTCTTGAAAAAGCAGGTACAGGATTCGCATTGCTTATTACCATAGGATTTGCATCATTTCCAATATTATTTTATTTCGGATTAGTAGGACAAACATTTTAATATATATGTCAAAATTAGATTCTAAAATACCAGAAGGTTCTCTATCAGAGAAATGGACTAAGTATAAATCAACTGTATCATTGGTAAATCCGGCCAACAAAAGACAATTAGAAATAATCGTTGTTGGTAGTGGGTTAGCTGGATCTGCTGCTGCTGCATCACTGGCAGAAATGGGGTATAAAGTGAAAGTATTTTGTTTTCAGGATAGCCCAAGAAGAGCTCACAGTATAGCGGCACAAGGTGGTATTAATGCTGCTAAAAACTATCAAAATGATGGTGACAGTGTATACAGGTTATTTTACGACACAATTAAAGGTGGAGATTACCGCGCCAGAGAAGCTAATGTATACAGATTAGCTGAAGTAAGTCCAAACATTATTGACCAATGTGTTGCTCAAGGTGTTCCATTTGCTAGAGAATATGGCGGATATTTAAGTAACCGATCTTTTGGTGGTACACAAGTACAGAGAACTTTTTACGCAGCCGGTCAAACTGGTCAGCAATTATTACTTGGTGCATACAGCGCACTTCAAAGACAAATTGGAGTTGGGACTGTGACAATGTATACAAGACATGAAATGTTAGACGTAGTTACCATTGACGAGAAAGCACGTGGTATCATTGCCCGTGACCTTAAAACTGGTAAATTAGAAAGACATTTTGGACATGCCGTATTATTGTGCACAGGAGGATACGGAAACGTTTTCTACCTTTCTACCAATGCTATGGGGTCTAACGTAACAGCAGCTTGGAAAGCCCATAAAAAAGGTGCCTTCTTTGGTAATCCTTGCTATACTCAAATACATCCAACGTGTATTCCTGTATCGGGCGATCATCAATCAAAATTAACCTTAATGTCTGAATCGTTGAGAAATGATGGAAGAATCTGGGTACCAAAGAAAAAAGATGACAACCGTAAACCATCTGATATTCCTGAAGACGAAAGAGATTACTACTTAGAAAGACGTTATCCTGCATTTGGAAACTTGGTTCCAAGAGACGTAGCCTCTAGAGCAGCAAAAGAAAGATGTGATGCTGGTTATGGAGTTGGGAATTCAAAAATGGCAGTATTTCTTGATTATGCATCAGCTATAACCAGATATGGTAGCATTCAAGCACATAAAATTGGATTGCAGAATGCAGATTCCAAAACAATAAATAAATTAGGTAAAGAGGTTGTAGCAGAAAAATACGGGAATCTTTTCGAAATGTATGAAAAAATTACAGGAGAAAACCCTTATGAAACACCTATGAGAATTTATCCTGCCGTGCATTATACTATGGGTGGTCTTTGGGTAGATTATAATCTGATGACAACTGTACCAGGATTATACGCACTTGGAGAAGCCAACTTCTCTGATCATGGTGCAAACAGACTTGGTGCATCAGCCCTTATGCAAGGTCTTGCTGATGGATACTTTGTAATACCATATACTATTGGAGCTTATTTAGCAAGCGAGATTAGAACTAAAGCTATTTCAACAGATCATGAGGCCTTTGTAGAAGCAGAAAAGAAATCGAAAGAAATTTTAGACAGCTTGTTGACTATTAAGGGTTCTAAATCAGTCGATCATTTCCACAAAAGACTTGGTAAAATCATGTGGGATAAATGCGGAATGGCCAGAAGTGAGCAAGGATTGAAAGAAGCCATTGCAGATATAAAAGCCCTAAGAGAGGAATTCTGGAAAGATGTTCGTGTTCCAGGATCTGCAAATGAGCTAAACCCTGAATTGGAAAAAGCTGGAAGAGTTGCAGACTTTATTGAACTTGGAGAGTTAATGTGTATTGATGCTTTACAAAGAAACGAATCATGTGGTGGACACTTTAGAGAAGAGTTCCAAGAAGAAGACGGTGAAGCTAAACGAGATGATGAAAATTTCAAATATGTATCGGCTTGGGAGTTCAAAGGTATTGGTCAGGAGCCAAGTCTTCACAAGGAAGAACTGAAATTTGAAGCAATCAAAATAGCTGCAAGATCATACAAATAAAATGGTTAAAAGGTTATTAGATATATAGAAAAACAATACTGATAGCTTTTAAATTACTTTGCAAATCAGCATTAAAAAAAACAAATTATGAGTAAGGAAAACATGAACATAACGCTTAAAGTTTGGAGACAAAAAAACTCTAAGGAAGCAGGAAATTTGGTTACCTACAATGTGAAACATGTTTCTCCAGACATGTCTTTTCTTGAAATGTTTGACGTTTTAAACGAAGAATTGATTACAAAAGGAGAAGAACCGATTGCCTTTGATCACGATTGTAGAGAAGGTATTTGTGGAATGTGCAGTATGTATATAAATGGCAGAGCTCACGGTCCAAATAGCGGCACAACAACCTGTCAGTTACATATGCGCTCCTTCAAAGATGGCGACACTATTGTGGTAGAACCTTGGAGAGCAACTGCTTTTCCGGTAATTAAAGACTTGGTTGTAGATAGAGCTGCATTTGATAAAATTATGTCTTCGGGTGGTTTCGTTTCGGTTAACACCGGAAACGCCCAAGATGCGAACAATATACCTGTCCCTAAGCATGACGCTGATGATGCATTTGCCGCAGCTGCATGTATTGGATGTGGAGCTTGTGTGGCCGCCTGTAAGAATGCTTCTGCTATGTTATTTGTTTCTGCAAAAGTTTCTCAATATGCATTGCTTCCTCAAGGAAATGTAGAAGCGCGTAACAGAGTACTTAATATGGTTAAAACAATGGATGAGGCAGGATTTGGGAATTGCACAAATACTGGGTCTTGTGAGGCTGAATGTCCTAAAGAAATCTCGTTAGAAAATATTGCAAGGATGAATAGAGAATTTTTAAAAGCTCAATTATAACTTTTTATATCTAAAAAAAAATCCAGCATTAGCTGGATTTTTTTTTTGCGTATAATTGAAACTAACAAAAGCTATCTTAAACTGGATTTTTTGACTTTTATAAAGTGAAGACAAACAATAGAGCCGAATAATAAAAGAAATATTAGAGCAGCAATTCGGCCAATATAATCACCATAAAAGGTGTAAAATGTAATTTTATCAGAGAC
>CANHPJ010000089.1 GCA_947462515.1 Bacteroidota bacterium
CAATCTGCACCTCTAGGCGTTCTACAAATACCATTATTTCTTTTCCTAAACGGGTAGGAGAGGCCGGTTGACCGTGGGTACGGGCAAGCATAGAAACGTTTTTCCACTCGGAAGCTTTCTTCTTTAGATTATTTAATACCTCATTGAAAATTGGGGTAATAACTTCATTTAAAGCCTCTTTCAAGGATAATGGAATACTTGTGTTATTGATGTCCTGAGAGGTAAGTCCAAAATGAATGAATTCTTTTTGTTCAATTAAACCAAGTAGATCGAATTTTTCTTTTATAAAATACTCTACAGCCTTTACATCATGATTAGTGATTTTCTCAATCGATTTTATGGCAGCGGCATCTTCCTCACTAAAATTTTTATATATGGCGCGTAGTTTTGGGTATAAGGTTTTGTCGAAATTGTTAAGTTGAGGAATTGGTAATTCGCAAAGGGATATAAAATATTCAATTTCAACTAAAACTCTATATTTAATTAAAGCTGCTTCCGAAAAGAATTTGGCTAAATCTTCTACTGATTTTCTGTATCTGCCGTCAATAGGCGAAATAGCTGTCAAGGCATTAAGTTCCATATATAAATTGTAATTTTTGAAAAATTAAGATAAAGGGACTAAGTTACAAAATGTATTAATATACTAAGACATAATTTTAAAGCCACTTATACTTCTTAACTCATTAATAATAATGTTTTTAAAATTTCCAGGCGATAAGTATTAGGGGTATTTATTTAAAGTTAAAAGGTAGTATGTTTTACCATTTTATGGGTAAAAGTTTTTCCAAATGCTTTAATTTTTAAAAAATAAAGTCCTGAATCCAAATAATCCAAATCGTTTATATTTAATATTTTAGAATCTTTTTCTAATAAAGAGATTTTTTTAATAAAAGATGATTTCCCCAAAAAATCAAAAAGTTCAAACTCTATTTCTTCTTCTAAAGCACATTGTATAAAAATATTAATTTCATTGCTAAAGGGATTGGGAAAAATTTCTAAGGATTCGTTTAAGCTATAGTCTTTATTTTGTATTAGTTTTCTATACGCATTGTAAAAATTGGGTAAACCAAAACCCAGTAAGTTGTCAGGGTTTTCGTACCTGCTTGCACTTTGTTCAATAACCTCGAAAATTTCCATATTTGTTTTTTCCGGAAAAGCCTGCCAAAGACAAGCTGCCAAACCGCTTATAATTGGAGCGGAAAAGGAGGTTCCCGATGCTTTTTGAATTCCACCTTGAGATGCGGCAACTATGCAAGATCTTCCCTGAGCAGTTATATTTGGTTTAATTTTTAAAGTATTTGTAAAACCTACTGAACTGAAATTTGCATAACTGGAGTCAGCGTTTACTGCTCCAATTGCCAATACATTGTCAGCATCGGCTGGAGTGCCAATATATTTCCATGGTGAGGCTCCCGAATTACCAGCACTGCATATTACTAAAATCCCTTTTTTTGCTGCTATATTTGCTCCTTTGGCAGCTATGGTAGTATTTCCATTTAAATCCTGGTAGCTATGATTTTGTTCTGAATTATCAAATGTAGTATACCCTAATGAACTTTGAATAATATCCACGCCAACAGAATCTGCAAATTCAGCTGCCGCTACCCAAAAATCTTCCTCTGCAATATATTCATAATCAACATCTTCTGACTGAATGAGCCAAAATGATGCTTCAGGGGCGGTGCCAATAAGTTTTTCCTTTAAGTTTCCACCAATCACAGATAACACATTCATACCATGACTATTGTTTTGGTAGACATCTGTTTGATTAACAAAGTTTTTGGTGCCTAAAATCTGCTCGTTAAGGAATAATTGAGAGAAGGCCGCTAAGGAATTTGCCCTATAAAATCCGGCATCCAGTATTGCTATTTTCAAGCCTTTTCCTTTATATCCTATTTGGTGAAGATAATCCCCATTCAGCATTTTTATCTGATTGTGTGAATATCCATAATCCTTGTTTGAATAAAAACGTGACAACTCATCTAAATTATAGTCTTGTGAAAATTCAAGCTTGTTTTCTGTTTTTGATCGTTTTGTACTTTTTCCTAAACTTTTAGAATCTTCTACAAAGGAATAGTTGGAAATTTTACTCAAGGCCAAGCTGTCTTCAGTTGCTATAATGATTGTATTCAACCACTTGGAAGATGAAATAATTTCAACTCCAGTTTTTTTAATACTATCCAAATAGGTTTTAGATATAGGCAAGTCGTATAAATCTATTTCGATCTTGTATTTCGCTCTTCTGTTAAGTGCTTGCTGTGATAGAAATTCACTGCTTTTTTCTATTGAAAAAGGGGAGAGGTCTTTGTCTTTAAAGTGTATTCTGTGGAGCGATTTGGATTGACAAAAAGCTGAGGCGAATTGGCTTATAAAAAATAAATATATTATCGCATTTTGAAACATGCTGAATTAGTTTTTTATTCCAAATTCCCTGATCATTTGAGTATATATTATTCCACCTTTAATCTTTCCATTTATTTCTGTTTTTATATCTTCCACTTTTTTATAAACAAGTCCAATATGTTTTGCATATTTTTCAATATAATATTGAGATTCTATTAAATTAAACTCTTGCTTTTGGAGCACGCTTATGGTTGAATCAAATTTTAACCCACTTATCGTTTCTGCTGCGAAAGTGTTTTTATAAATATAACTCCAGACATCGCCATTATTATATGCGTTACCATTCCATTTTAATCCATCACGAACCGGAAAGCTCAACTTTATAATTTTTATGTTGTTTTCTGTTTTCTCTGCTCTATTTTCCGTGCGGCATATTGTGCATACATTAATCAGTTTCCAG
The DNA here is from genome assembly GCA_947462515.1 of Bacteroidota bacterium. GTDB lineage: Bacteria > Bacteroidota > Bacteroidia > JACCXN01 > JACCXN01 > CANHPJ01. Next base: position 2,804 of record CANHPJ010000089.1, read on the forward strand.
TTCGATATGCTATCTATTCTTTTATATCGTTCAATTCTTAATGAATTGCGGTTTTCATTATCCTTAAATTCAGATTCCTGAATTTCCATAAGTTGGTAGGTAAATGTGTCGGTTTTAGCGGTGAAATCATTAATGACTATTGAGTCAACATCATAAATAATATAATTACCAATATTGGTAGGAAAATAGTCATAGCCAAGTTCCGGTAATGAATCAATTCCTTGATCTTTCTGGCAGGAAAATAAAGCTGCAAGAAATAAAGATTGTAAAATTATAAGTGCTTTTTTAATATAAGTGGAAGCTTTGTTTTTCAAGTTGACAGATTATTTTTTTCTTATAAAACCGCCGCCAATAAGGTCATTGCCTTCATAAAACACAGCAGACTGTCCGGGCGCAACTCCCATTACATTTTCATGAAAAACAACTTCTACATTACCTTGAGCATCCTGATTAAGGGTACTCATTGTTCCTTTATCTTTATATCTTATCTTGGTAAGGGCAAGTGTATCATCTTCTATAGCAGCATATTTAATTAAATTTAAATTGCTCACAAGGGTAGTTTTTTGTTCTAAATCTTCTTTTTTTCCGATTATAACAGTATTTGTTTCCGGATTAATATCGGTTACAAACATCGGTTCACCCAATGCTATTTCAAGTCCCTTTCGCTGACCAATGGTATAAAATGGATATCCTTTATGTTTTCCAATAATTGTTCCATCGGTAAGTGTAAAGTTCCCACCGTTAACTCTTTCTTCCAAACCTTCCACTTTACGTTTTAGAAATCCCCGGTAATCATTGTCAGGCACAAAACAAATTTCGTAACTCTCACTTTTTTTTGCCAGCTCCTCATAGCCATTGTCCATAGCCATTTGTCTAATATCGGTTTTTTTATACCCTCCTATAGGTAATTTTGTCCTTTTCAGACATTCTTGCTTTAATCCCCAAAGAACATATGATTGGTCTTTGTTTTCATCCAAGCCCTTCGAAACAACATAACGTCCTTTTTCTTCTCGAATTTGTGCGTAATGTCCTGTCGCTATAAACTCGCAATCTAGCATGTCGGCTCTTTTTAGCAATGCTTCCCATTTGATATGCGTATTGCAAAGAACACAGGGATTCGGAGTCCTTCCAGCAAGATATTCGTCAACAAAATTGTTTATTACAAAATCTCCAAATTCCTCTCTAATATCCAATATCATGTGATGGAACCCCTTATTTACAGCCAACAAACGGGCATCATTAATGGAGTCCAAGCTGCAACATCCTGTTTCTTTCTTTGAACCTCCCGATGAGGCATAATCCCAGGTTTTCATTGTTATCCCAATAACCTCATAACCCTGATCATGCAACATCATCGCTGCAATGGAACTATCTATGCCACCGCTCATTGCTACCAGTATTTTTCCGTTTTTGCTCATTATTATGGTAATTAGTTTTGGGTTTTTTCTTTGAGATTTTCTGTTTTTGTTTAGAATTTATTTTCAGCTGGCATTAAAACTCCATTTAAATAATTTTCTTCTTTTTCCAAAGATCCGTCTGTTTTGAAATATTTTATTCTGCCTTCTAATTTATCATCTATGTATTTACCTTCTGTTTTAATAGTTTGTCCATCAATATATTCCTCAACTTCTTCTTGTGGAGTTCCTTGATTTTTTACTTCTCTGACCCATTTCCCAGTTTCATGGTATATTTTAAATGCGCCATTTTTTTTGCCATTTTTGAAGTTGAATATTTCTTTAGGAATTCCATCAATGAAATATTCTGTAAACTCACCATTCATTTTTGTCGTTTTTTGCACAAATCCATTTTTATAGTTTTCTTTCATCTTTAGGGTGCCATCCTCATTATATGAAATCCAATCCCCATTTTTTAGAGACGATTGGTAGTTTCCTTCCTGCATTTTTAAACCATTTGGGAAATAGTTAATTACTTTACCCTCTAAATTCCCGTCCTTATAGAATGCCTGTATTTTTAATTTCCCGGTTTCAAAATACTCTTTCCATTCTCCTTGCTCCAAGTCGTTTGACCAATTTTTCTCACTTGCCAGCTTCCCTTCCTTATAATAAACAGTCCATCTGCCGTTTTTCTTGTTCTTTAAGTAAAATTCCTCAGAAATAAGATTTTCTCCCTGATCATAATACTTCCATGAGCTGTCTTTTTTTTGATTTAGGTATTTTCCTTCACCCATTAATTTTCCGTTCAGGTGGTAAATTTTTGCATTTGCCTGTGTCCCCTTGTTATAATATTCCAATACCGAACTTATTTTTTTTCCATCCTCATAATAGTATTTGAATACTCCAACCGGAATATCATTTTCAAACTTACCCTCATATCTTATGGAACCATCATTATACTTTTTCATCCAAATACCCTGCTTTAATCCTTTAGCATCCGATTGGTTTATTAATGCATCTTTTTGGCCGTAGCAAGCTCCAGTAATTATTAAAAAACAGGCCGACAGTAAGGTGATTATTTTATACATAATTTATTTATGATTGAATACAAATTTACAAAGAATTTTATTAAAAATTGGCTATGGTTTTCAATAGCTATAATTTTAAAATCGAAACTTTTCCAAAGGATGACTTTGTAAAAGTGGTAATTTTGCAAAACAAAAAAACAAGCTGATTAGCTTGTTTTTTTTAATGAAATATAGTCTAAACTACAAATGCTTATTGATATCAGTTTCCTCTTTAATTGATTTTGCATTATCAGTAATCTCTTTTTGGATGTTGTTAGTAGCATCTTTAAACTCACGCATGCCTTTTCCAAGTCCTCTCGCTAATTCGGGTATTTTTTTTGATCCAAAAAATAAAAGAACCACAAGTAATATCAAAAATATTTCTCCGCCTCCCAAGCTGCCAAGAAATAGAAATATGTTGTTTAGCATAGTTATAATTTTCAGCAAATATAATAAACTCTTTACTCATTTTTACCTATTTTTTTATTTGTTAAGTTCAGCTAACAAATTCTATTTTAAAGGATAGTGCCAATATATTAATTCTCTATAGCATCTTTAAAGTATAATTAATCATAATAGTGTCCAAAATAAATTTTAGGACAAAAAAATGCCTTTCAACGGTCTTAATGCTTAGTTAATTCAATTGGTGAAATAGTAAAAAAAAAGACTGTCCTTTTGAGACAGTCTTTTTTTATATTTTGTTTGTAATGATTAGCCTCTGCCGTGCATCATTGTAATTAGCTTCTTACTTAATAGTATTAATGTTAAACCTACCGCTATAACAAATAATGCAATTCCGCCGAAAACATTAAAAGCACCCAATGATTCAACATATTGAATAGTAAATCCAGATAATATGTTTGCAATAAAGCTGCTAAGCATCCAAACACCCATTAATACTGATGCAAGTTTAACAGGAGCTAATCTGGTTATCATGGATAAGCCAATAGGAGAGAGGCAAAGCTCACCCATGGTATGGATAAGGTATGCACCAACCAACCATAAAATATTTGCTTTTATTGCAGCATCCGGATTATCTCCCCCTCTTTCTAATACAGCACCGACCATTAATAAAAATCCAATTCCTAAAAGTATCATTCCATAACCCATTTTAACAGGAACACTTGGTTCTTTACCATTATTTCCAAGCCTTGTCCATAAAATCGTGAATAAAGGAGCTAAACCGACAATAAAAAGTGGGTTAACAGATTGAAACCAAGAAGTAGGGATTTCAAATCCTAAAACATTTCTATTAATATATGAATCGGTATAAAGAGATAGCGCACCACCTGCCTGTTCAAAACCGGCCCAGAAGAAAATAACAAAAAGTGTAAGGATAAAAATAACTGTAATTCTATCCTTTTCTTCTTTGGTTAGAGGAACAGAATTGGCTTTTGCCTCTGCCTTATCCTCTTTGGATAATTTTTTAAATTTACCAAGTTCACCCAGGTATTTTTGAGCTGTGGTCATAAACAAAACTTGTCCCAATAACATACCTATTCCAGCTACTAAAAATCCGTATTGGAAAGCATATTTTTTAACCATTTCCCCTGCAGGACCCATTACTTGTTCGCTAAATAAACTTTCTGCAAAATATCCACAAACTAAAGGCGCCAAGAAAGCTCCAAGGTTAATACCCATATAGAATATGGTGAATGCACTATCACGTCTTTTGTCAGTAGGTGAATATAATGCACCAACTATGGTTGAAATATTTGGTTTAAAGAATCCGTTTCCTATGATCAATAAAAATAAGCCAAGATAAAAAAATGATAAATCACCCTCACCTCCGAAAACATTTTGA
>CANHPJ010000090.1 GCA_947462515.1 Bacteroidota bacterium
CGCACGAATTGGGCATGGCAACTATACTTTGGTGCTATTTAAGAAACAATGGCTTCAAAAAAGATGGTATTGATTACCATACTGCTACCGACTTAACCTCTCAAGCCAACCATCTTGGGGTAACGATTCAAGCGGACATCATAAAACAAAAATTACCGACAAATAATGGAGGTTATACCGCATTGAATTATGGAAAAACCCATGCAAAAGTTTATTCTGAATTAACTACAGATCATCCAATAGATTTAACCAGATACCAAGTAGCGAACTGCTATATGGGTAAAATTGGTTTAATTAACTCAGGAGGTGAATCAAAAGGAGCTTCTGACTTATCTGAAGCAGTTAGCACGGCTGTTATCAACAAGCGCGCCGGTGGTCATGGTTTAATTTCCGGAAGAAAAGCTTTTCAAAAACCAATGGCAGAAGGAGTTGAAATTTTAAATGCAATTCAGGACGTTTATTTATCAAAAGAAATCACTCTTGCATAATAAAACTTGATCTAATCAGGTTTTGTTTTGGAATAATGATTAACTTTAGTAAAAGTAAACATGATTACATTTTATACTTAATAAATGGTTTGGTTTAAAAGAATAAAAGAAGGAATCACCACTACAACCGGCGAGAAAAAAGAAACGCCGGAAGGATTGTGGTATAAATGTCCGAAATGTAAGGAGATAACACCTTCAGAAGAACATGGCGTAAACGCATACGTATGTTCAAAATGCAGTTATCACGAAAAAATAGGATCAAAAGAATACTTTGAGATATTGCTTGATGACAATAAATTCAAAGAATTAAACGAAAATCTTACTTCAGGGGATCCATTAAAATTTGAAGACACTAAAAAATACAAGGATCGCTTAGCCGCATCGATAAAAAAAACCCAGTTAAAAGATGCTATAAGAACAGTACATGGTAAAATTAACGGACAGGATATCGTGATTGCTTGTATGGATTTTGGTTTCATAGGAGGATCTATGGGTTCTGTTGTTGGTGAAAAAATATCAAGAGCAATAGATTATAGTATTAAAAATAAGACTCCTTTTATGATTATTTCAAAATCAGGAGGAGCAAGAATGATGGAGGCCGCGTTTTCATTGATGCAGATGGCCAAAACATCTGCCAAGCTAACTCTACTTGCTGATGCAAAACTTCCATATATTTCTTTATTGACAGATCCAACAACAGGTGGAGTTACCGCATCATTTGCAATGCTTGGTGATCTTAACATTTCAGAACCTGAAGCCCTGATTGGATTTGCCGGCCCCAGGGTGGTAAAAGAAACCATAGGAAGAGATTTACCGGAAGACTTTCAAACAGCTGAATTTGTGCTTGAGCACGGATTTTTGGATATGATCGTTAAAAGGACAGAAATGAAGGAAAAACTCTCAAACATTTTGAAAATGTTTAAAAATTAATCGATACTGTTTCAGATTAAAAAAATAAAACTTACATTTGCAAACTATTTAAATAAAAACATTCAAGAATAAACTTATAGACAATTATGTATTTGACTAGCGAAATAAAAAAAGAGATCTTAAAAAAGTACGGAAAATCAGAAAATGACACAGGTACATCTGAAGGTCAAATCGCTTTATTTACTCACAGAATTAATCATCTTACTGAGCATTTAAAAGAAAACAAAAAAGATTTCAACACTGAAAGATCCCTAATAATTTTGGTAGGAAAACGTAAAAAACTATTAAACTACCTTAAAAATAGCGAAATACAACGTTACAGAAATATCATTAAAGAATTAAATATTAGAAAATAATCTAATATTAAGATCAAAAAAAGGCAATTATTCAATTGCCTTTTTTTGCATTTAAAGACTATTATACACAAATAAAGAGGAAAGATTATGTCAAAAATTGGAATTACAAAAACATTCGAATACGCAGAGGGTAAAACCATTAGCATTGAAACAGGCAAATTAGCCAAACAAGCTGATGGATCAGTAGTAGTAAGAATGGGAGACACTATGCTATTAGCAACAGTAGTATCTGCCAAAGATGCTAAAGATGGTGTTGACTTTATGCCATTAACCGTTGAATACAAAGAGAAATATGCATCAGCCGGAAAGTTCCCGGGTGGTTTCTTTAAAAGAGAAGCTCGCCCTTCTGATTATGAAATATTAATCAGTAGATTAGTAGACAGGGCTTTACGTCCGCTTTTCCCTGATGATTACCATGCAGATACGCAGGTAATGATTTCTTTAATTTCAGCAGAGAAAAATATATACCCTGATGCTTTGGCCGCTCTAGCCGCATCAGCTGCTATGGCAGTTTCCGATATTCCATTCAATGGTCCTATATCAGAAGTAAGAGTTGGAAGAATTAATGGTAAATACATTGTTAACCCGACTATATCTGAAACCGAACAATCTGACATTGACATTATAATAGCAGCTACCATAGACAATATAATGATGGTAGAAGGTCAGATGAAGGAAGTTTCTGAAGAAGAAATGCTTGAAGCCATTCAAATTGGACATGATGCCATCAAAATTCAGTGTCAAGCTCAATTGGAATTAGCTGCAATGGTTGAAAAATCAAAAACTAAAAGAGAATACAGCCACGAAAATAACGACTTTGATTTTAAAGCGGCAGTTAAAAATGCCACTTACGACAAAATATATCAAGTTGCTAAAACAGGAAACCCTGATAAACATGCTCGTAAAGCTGCTTTTGATGCAATAAAAAAAGAATTCGTAGCAACTTTATCGGAAGAAGAAGCAAAAGAAAAATCAGCTTTAACAGGCAGATATTTCCATGATGTGGAAAAAGAAGCCATAAGAAGAGTTGTTTTAGATGAAAGAATAAGACTTGACGGAAGAAAGTTAGAAGATATCAGAGCCATTTGGGGTGAGGTAGATTATTTACCAGGATCTCACGGTTCGGCAATCTTTACAAGAGGTGAAACACAATCTTTAACTACCGTAACTCTGGGAACTAAGTTAGATGAGCAGTTAATTGATGGAGCAGTATTTTCAGGAACTGAAAAATTTCTTTTACACTATAACTTCCCATCTTTCTCTACAGGAGAAGCAAAACCAAACAGAGGAACAAGCAGAAGAGAAGTTGGCCATGGTAACTTAGCCTTAAGAGCATTAAAACAAGTTATTCCAACAGGAGAGAACAATCCATATACGATTAGAATAGTATCCGATATTTTAGAATCAAATGGATCTTCATCCATGGCCACTGTATGTGCCGGTACTTTAGCACTCTTGGATGCAGGTATAAAAATTTCTAAACCTGTTTCTGGAATTGCGATGGGCTTGATAAGCGATGAACATGGAAAATATGCTGTATTATCTGACATCTTGGGTGATGAAGATCATTTAGGTGACATGGATTTTAAAGTAACCGGTACTGCTGATGGGATCACTGCCTGTCAAATGGATATAAAAGTTGATGGTTTATCTCACAAGGTATTATCGGAGGCTTTAAGCCAAGCGAAAAAAGGAAGGTTACACATTCTTGGTGAAATGAATAAGGTAATAGCTCAGCCAAGAGAAGATTACAAATCATTTGTTCCTAGAATTGTTCAAGTTACAATTGCTAAAGAATTTATTGGAGCAGTAATAGGGCCAGGAGGAAAAGTAATTCAAGAATTACAAAAAGAAACTTCAACAATCATTACAATAGAAGAAAAAGGTGATTCTGGAATTGTATTAATATCTTCGGCTAACAAAGCAGGGATTGAGGCTGCCATAGCTAAAATAAAATCAATTGCCTTTACACCTGAAGTTGGAGATACATACAGAGGAAAAGTAAAATCAATTATGCCATTTGGTGCATTCGTTGAAATTGCGCCAGGTAAAGATGGATTACTTCACATCTCTGAAATAGATTGGAAACGACTTGAAACTGTTGAAAGTGTTTTGAAAGAAGGCGACATCATAGATGTTAAACTAATCGAAAAGGATAGTAAGACAGGCAAATTAAAACTATCAAGAAAGGTTTTATTACCAAAGCCTGAAAAAGAAGAGCAAGCCAATTAATAATAAAAACCTGAACTAAATAGTTCAGGTTTTTTTAAAGGTTTTTTATTGAAATGAAGACTTTTAAATCAGCCTTCATAAACATCACAAATTATTTCGTTCAATTATCCTTACAATTGAATAAATAAACAAAAAAAGTTCAAACAATGTGTAACATTGTGCATGAACATATCGTTATAAATAATGATAAACCTACACCTTTCAAATGAGACAACTTAAAATAACCAAACAAGTTACCAACAGAGAAACCGCTTCATTAGACAAATATTTGCAAGAAATTGGTAAGGTAGAACTTATTAATGCAGAAGAAGAGGTTGAACTAGCAAGAAAAATAAAAGCAGGAGATCAAAAAGCCTTAGAAAAACTAACTAAAGCGAATTTAAGATTTGTTGTTTCTGTTTCTAAACAATACCAAAATCAAGGTTTAACATTACCCGATTTAATAAATGAAGGTAATTTAGGATTAATCAAAGCTGCACAACGTTTTGATGAAACAAGAGGTTTCAAGTTTATTTCTTACGCTGTTTGGTGGATTCGTCAATCTATTTTACAAGCTTTGGCAGAACAGTCCAGAATTGTAAGATTACCACTAAATAAAATTGGATCGATAAATAAAATCAACAAAGCATTTTCACATTTAGAACAGGAATTTGAGCGAGAGCCAAGTTATGAGGAAATAGCAACTGTGTTAGAGATGCCGGAGTCTGATGTAAAAGATTCTCTTAAGATAAACGGAAGACATGTATCTATGGATGCTCCGATGGTTTCTGGTGATGATGATTCGGGAACAATGTATGAAGTAATGCATAATGATGACTTTGGAAGTCCTGAAGGTGATTTGATTCACGAATCATTGCGAAAGGAAATTGAAAGAACTCTTGCAACTCTTACTTCTAGAGAAGCAGATGTTATTCGTTTTTATTTCGGATTAGGAGGAAAACCTGCACTTACTTTGGAGGAAATCGGTGAAAAGTTTGACTTAACACGCGAAAGAGTAAGACAGATAAAAGAAAAGGCCTTAAGAAGGTTGAAACATACCTCAAAAAGTAAAATTCTTAAATCCTATTTAGGATAATTTGATTTAAATATAATAAAAAAGGGTAGAAACAGCTTCTACCCTTTTTTATTGAACTCTCTCGTCCTAAAATAGATTTACATAAATACTTTTCCGGGATTTAAAATACCATTGGGATCAAAAACTTTCTTAATATTTTTTTGCAGATCTATTTGTGCCTGAGAAAAAACAATGTCCATATAGCTTTTCTGCACGAGCCCAATTCCATGTTCGCCGGAAATAGTACCTCCTAAGTTTTTACAAAGCTCAAAAATTTCACGAATGCCAAGGGAAAGTCTACTGTTCCAATCCTCATCACTCATTTGATCTTTTATTATATTGACATGCAAATTCCCGTCGCCTGCATGTCCGTAACAGACCGATTTAAAGCCATAACGCTTACCAATTTCTTTAACCCCTTTTAGAAGTTTAGGCAATTCTGCACGAGAAACGACAGTATCCTCCTCCTTATAAATGGAATTGGATTTTACAGCCTCTGCTACCCTCCTTCTTATTCTCCATACATCATCTTTTTGCTGGGCTGTGTCTGCAAATAAAATTTCATCGCATTCAAATTCCATCATTACTTCGCTGATGAGCTCGCATTCTTTATACAAAACATCTAAGTCGTTACCATCTACCTCAACCAGCAAGTGAGCCTGCACCTCTTCTTTAATTTGAATATTAACACCATCAATATATTTTAATGCCCAGTCTATGGCATCGCGTTCCATAAATTCAAGTCCACTTGGTACAATACCCTTTCTAAATACTGCTGATACGGCTTCGCAGGCTTTTTCGGCAGAGAAAAAAGGCACCAGCATGACTAAATTATATTTTGGAAGCGGTATCAACCTGAAAACAATTTTCGTTATAATTGCAAGGGTACCCTCGCTGCCAACCATTAATTGAGTTAAATTATAACCTGTTGAGTTTTTAAGCACATTGGCACCTGTCCACATTATTTCGCCATTTGGAAGCACCATTTCTATATTTAACACATAATCTTTGGTAACACCATATTTAACAGCCTTGGGGCCACCGGAATTCTCGGCTACATTACCACCCAAAAAGCAACTCCCTTTACTGGCAGGATCTGGCGGATAAAAAAGTGATTTTTCAGCTAGTGCATTCTGAAAAGCTTCATTAATAACGGCCGGTTCAACGGTAGCCTGCAAATTACGCTCATCAATTTCAATTATTTTATTAAGCCTTTCAATAGATAATAAAACACCCCCATGAATTGGCAACGCACCACCGCTTAAACCAGTACCTGCAGCGCGCGGTGTGACAGGGATTAACCTATCATTGCAAATTCTCATGATTGCAGAAATTTCAAGGGTATTAGCTGGTTTTAAAACAACCTCAGGCAAAAATTTCAAATCTTCGGTTTCGTCATGTGAATAGTTATCAAGACTTTCCTGATCGACTAAAACATATTTTTCACCAATAATAGATTTAAATTGATTGATGATTTCGATCGTAATTTTATTGAACATAAAACTTTTATATTTTTCGAATAAGTGTAAATTTAAATATTTTATCAATCAATAATGTAGAATGCTCTCCATTAATTGATGGTTCTGAATTAATAAAAAAACCATATTGTATATAAATATCAATTGTATTCATTAATACATTAACCTAAAAAATAAGGTCAATTAAAATTGTATTTTTGGGTTAGATAATTTGTGAAAATTGGTATCTGATTAGTCAAGATTAAAAGATAGGATCCAAAATTAATATTGGAGCAATTATCGGATTTACTATTATAAAATGAGCATATAATCAATTCATAAATTTCTTTCAACAAAAGAAAGCTTATACAAATGAGTTCCTATTTATTATCAAAGCCAGAAAAAAGTTTAAAAGGAAACATAAACCTCACTCCTTCAAAGAGTGAAAGCAATAGAGCTTTAATCATTCAAGCATTAATTAAC
>CANHPJ010000091.1 GCA_947462515.1 Bacteroidota bacterium
AAGGTTATGGAAAAGTTTCAAAAGACCTTCGAAGAAAAGCTAGGCGCTGTTTTAAGGGGATAATCCTTTATTGATTATCAATCTTATTCGTATAAAACAAAATAGGCTGTCTCAAATTTGAGACAGCCTATTTTGTTTTTATTCTTTATGTAATATTAATAGAATTTCCCTCTGTTGTCTATTACATTCGCATTGTCTTTTAACGCTTCATAAACTTCATATACTCTATTTTCATTACTTGAGCTTAGTTGTTTCTTCTCTTCCTTAATGTTGCTTAATGGTTGAGCTTCGGTCAAACTATCAATTTTAACAACGAAAACACCTGCTTCGCCATGTAAAGGTTTAGAGACTATTCCTTTTTTAAGACCAAATAAAGCACCTGTAACGAAAAGCTCTCTACCTGCACCCGGTATAGTTCCGGCGGCAAAGTTTACATTTTCAGCTGTTTCAAGTTGTGAGCCAATTTTTGTAGCTAAAGCACTAAGGCTTGGGTTATTAGCCATTTCTTCGGAGAATTTTTGTGCTTTCTTTTCTTTTATTACAGCTGATGTCAACTGATCTTTTACTTGATCAAACGGTGCAGTACCTTTTTCTCTTACTTCCTTCAAAACACCAATAACATATTTGCTACCAAATTCAAAAGCCGGCGAAACTTGATTTTTTTCTGACTTGTACATCCATCTTACAAATTCTCTGGAGTTATCAAGTCCTACAAGGGTTCTGTCCGTTTCTTTTATATTGGTTGCAGGAATTTTAAGCATATTGTTTGTAGCAGCAGCTTTCTCAAATTTATCTATGGAGTTATTCTCATTAGCAAAGGTGCTTGCTTTAGCATAAATATCCTGGTAAGTTAATTGGCTTGGCTCAATTTTAACTTCAACAAAAGCGATGCTTACTTTTTTGCTTTCAGTCGATTTATCTAGCACCTCGATTAAGTGAACACCAAATTGAGAAACAACAGTCTGTAAATCTCCTTTTTTACCATTAAAACATGCATCACTAAATGGTTTTACCATCGCGCCTTCTGCAAACCATCCTAAGTCTCCGCCTTTTGCTGCTGAGCCCATGTCTTCAGAAACTTTTTCGGCCAATTCAGAAAATTTGGCGCCTTTTTTAATGATAGTTTTTAAGCTGTCTGCCTTGTTTTTAGCAGCTAAAGTGTCATTGTTATTAAATTTTATTAAAATATGTCTTGCCTTAACTGAGTCAGGTGAGGATTTAGAATCTACTAGTTTTGCTATTTTCAAAACTGCACCATCTTTATAAGGTCCAACAACAGTTCCTTTATCGGCGTTAAATAGGTTGTTTTGCAACAAGGTATCTAACTGTGAAAAAGATTTATAGTCCATGTTGAATTGGTTGTCTGAATTCAATTTAACAAATGAGGAGTCATCAGTTGATTCTTTAAACTCTTGAGTTAATTTTTGAGCTTGTTCTTCAACTGCAAGTATATCATCTGCTGAAGGTTCTATGTTAAAGGCAATATAGTCAACATCTCTGGATGCTTCTTGCTCGAATTTGTTAAGGTTTTCGTTATAATATTTTTTTAAGTCGCTGTCATCGAATTTAACCAACGAATCAGACAGTGTATTATATCTTTTTACTACAAAGCTTATTTTAGCTTGTTTGTTTCTGGATATATTGTTTTGTTTAGCTTCTACAGAGGTAGTATATAATCCTTTTTTAATCAGGTTATTGTATTTTTCGGCTACTTTTTCTTTTTTCAAGCCTTCTTCAAATTCTACCCATCTGGCATTTGTAGCACCTGTTTGATCCTGATCTTTAGATTTTAAGAATTGTAGCACTCTAGCCGGGTCAAAAACTCCTGAATTAGGATCTGTAAATGCCTGCTTAACGGAAGGAGCTGGATCTTCTCCTCTAACTAAATCATATAATTCAAGACTGGTTACGGTAATTCCAAGTTTTTCGAATTCTTTTTCCATAACCATTTCGTTCACTAGCTGGTTCCAAACTTGATTTCTCAATTGGTCTTTTGTAGCATCATCAATTGATCCGGCTCCGGAATTTAGCTTGTAGTTTTCTTCGGCTTTCATTACGCGACCTTCAAATACCTCGTAGGTGATTGTATTTCCTGCAATTTCACCTATTTCATTGCCCTTGGCTCCGAAGAAACGGGTGTTAGAGGTTAATAAATCGCCTAAGATAAAAGCCAATAGTGCTCCACCAATGATAATCAACAGCAATGTTGATTTTTCTCTTATTTTACCTAATGTTGACATCTTGTTTTTTGTTTTATTTTGAGGGTGCGAATATACGATTGTAATTTGAAATTTGAAAGTAAAATCAAGACATTCAAAAATCTTGTTTTTGTATGTCTTGTTTAATCATAATTTGGTAATAATCAGTTAATATAGTTTGTGTTTTTTCTTTTAAGTAAAAGTTAAACTATTCTTTGGATATTAATAATTTAACCTTTTCAATTTTTGTTTCGCTAACATCCTGAATCAAAAAAATAAAGCCATCCATTTTTATTTCTTCATTTTTTTCAGGAATGCTTCCGCATGTTGATATGATGAGTCCGGCAAGCGTCTCGTACTCTTCTGATACAGGAAGGTTCAATTTATATTCTTCATTGAGATAGTCTACTTCCAAACGACCTGAAAACACGTATTCAAATTCGTTGATGACCTGCTCTTCGAGCTCCTCGGTATCATGTTCGTCTTCTATATCGCCAAATATCTCCTCCATCACATCTTCAATGGTCAGAATTCCTGAAGTACCTCCAAACTCATCGACCACAACAGCGAGGCTTTTTCTTTCCTGTATAAATTGGCTCATAGCTTCCTCAGAAGGCATGGTTTCAGGGACTATTAATACCGGCAAAATCACACTTTTGATGTTTTCAGGACGTTTAAACATTTCATAAGAATGAACATAGCCAATAATATTATCTATTGATTCTTTATAAATCAAAATTTTAGAAAGGCCGGTTTCAATAAATAGGTTTTTTAATTCTTCAATATCAGAGTCTATTTCAACAGCTATGATTTCTGTCCTTGGAATCATACTGTCTCTTACTTTAATAGCAGAAAAACCAAGTGCATTTTGAAAAATTTGAACGTCATGTTCTACTTCTTTCGATTTATCAGAATTGGACCCGAACTCTTTGAGGTAATTATCTAAATCAACACGGCCATACTCTACTTTTCCTTCGGCCAGATTGATTTTTAATAGTTTGGTCAAGAAAAATTGAGAAAGACCTATTGTTATAAACACTATTGGATAGAGCAAAAAATAAACTATCAAGGCAGGCAAGGCAAAAAAACCAAGTATTACATTTGGATTTATCCTAAACAAAACCTTAGGTAAAAATTCAGCTGTAAACAAAATTATCAGCGTTGAAATAATGGTTTGAAGAAGCAATACCGTAAATTCTGCCGAGATGTAATTTTTTATCACCGGCTCTATGATTCCAGCCATAACGATACCATAAACAACTAGTGCTATGTTGTTCCCTACCAGCATGGTTCCTATGAATCGGGCAGGAGATTTCAGGAAAAATTTAGAGATTATTTTGGAGGAGTATATACCTTGCTTGCTTTCCAGCTCAATCCTTAATTTATTGGCCGTAACAAAGGCTATTTCCAATCCGGAAAAAAAGGCAGAAAAAACCAGGGAAAATATTATTATCAGCCAATTTACACTGTTAGAGTCCATATTTAGTTTGTGCCTTGGTTTTCTTCTTTTTTCTTTTCTTCCGACTCCATGCGCAAACGCTGTTTTCTTCTAATGAAATAAAAAGCACCGGCTACAACGGTAAATGCATAAAAATAAAGTGCATCATTTTTTGCTCCATTAATCAACATGTAGCTGCCTATCAAAATTGCTAATATTGCTATTGCCAGCCAGGCTTTTTCAAGTATTTTAATGATTTTCATTTCCTAATTATTAATAAATAAAACTTAATTTAAATTATTGGATAATCACTTGTATCCTTTAATTATTTATGCTGATGGATCCTGTTACCGATTTTATTTTATACTTGGTAAAATGCTGATCTGCTTCAAGTCCGTTCCCCATAATGATTTCATCAGCTGTTGTTATCTTCACAAATTTATCGGTATAAATTTGTTCAGTCTCTTTATTCCAAAAGAGTTGTTCTGTATTGAGCTTTTCACCTTTTTTGTTAATTATCTCTACGTTTTTTCTGCCCTCAATAATATTTTCTGTTTCTTTTTGAATGGCATATTCTGCACTTAACTTTGAATCCTGATTCATCAGTGAGTCATAAAAAACAACCACAACTCCTTTTTTGAATTCCAAATAGGGCTTTTCTCCAAGGTATCTTTCCGAAATGGGAGCCGTCAGCTTCATTTTTACATTGGCCGAATCGCTGTAAATGAGTTCAACGTTTATTCCCTTGTCAACAGGTAAGTTTTTTTTTAAAGTTAATTCATTCACTTTTTCTATTTCGTTTTCGCAACCTGTAAGCATAATGCAAAAAAGAAGAGCGAGGCAGAAATTTGTGAAATATATTGTTTTAAATTCCAATGTTAAAATGCTTGATTATTTTGAAAACAGTTTTGATAACTAGCGATTTATGGTTTGTTTAGTCGTATTTACGCTTTATAAACCACTTGTCGTTTATAGTAATTCCAATTCGAGCACTTATAAATTTTTCTTTTATCAAATTGTTATCAAGTGTACCCCTTTGTCCAATTTCAAATCCCAGATTTAACAGTGCTAAATACTTGAAAATACGACCTTCATCCGTGTTAACCTCTTGAAAAGTTCTTCTGATGGGTATGCCGGCACCAAAGCTTATTGCCATTTCATTTAATTGTATTCCCTGTATATTCAAGTAGCTGTTTGCATATCTGAGTCCTGTTCTGTAATGAATGTTTTTCCAATACTTCATAGAGGTTTTGTCAGGTGTTAGCTGAACACCCAAAGCATATTGTGAGAAGTTTTTTAGAGAATCCGTTTTACCAAAGGCATTGTATTTTGTCCAGTTTGAGGCAGAATAATCCATGTTAAAGAGCAGTTTGGAGTTCTTGTCGAGAACAATTCCTCCTCCATAGCTAGCTGGCAGGTATGTGCTTCCGGTTAAGCTATAGCTCTGAATGGTGTCACGGATTATTTCGTTTGTATTGGTGGGGAAATATGTTACGTAAGAAAATTCTTTTTTGCTTTTTAATGAACTTGAAAGTGAATAAACAGCGCCGAGATTTAATGACCAGTCGTTTTTAAGTTTTAGTTTATACTGACTTCCGAAATCAAAGACAAAATCTGAAATGCGGCTGTTGTCAATTGTTTTTGTATAAAATGCATAAGCAACATCTTCATAAACAAGTCTTCTTTGTTTGTCTATGGTTCCAAAAAGATAAGAGGCATTCCCGCCGATTGAAAATTCCTTGTATTTGAAAGCCGTTCCCCACATCACTTTATTTACCCCACCCTCACCGTTGAATTTGTATGTTACTTTTCCGACGTTTTCGATTGAAGAGGTGTCAGTAATATTGTAACCAACTTTGCTGTATGGAACCAGCGCAAAGCTCATTGCCCACCATTTTTTTAATGGAATTCCAAAAGCAATATAACCAAGTGAAGTGCTATTGACTTTGGTTTTTTGAGATTGGTTTTCCATCTGCATTCCAACACTGTTAACTCCGGTCTCAAAAATGGTAGATCCAAAAGAAGTATAACTTGCCGGGTTGTTAAGGTTGATGAAATTGTTTGAACTCAGGCCGTATCCTGAACCTCCGATGGCAAATGACTGAGGGAGGGATATGGGATTTATATCTCCAATACCATATCTGGAATAGGGAGATTTGGTTAATGTTTGGGCTTTAATAAGGAAGTTTGAGAATATCAAAAATGCAATAAGTAAAACTCTTAATAAAAATACAGTTCCTATTTTATTGCTTTTCACTTTTTGCCTGTGTTATAATTCAAAATAATATTTAATCCCTTCAATATTAGATAGGAATCTACAAAGATGCTATTTTTTAATTCTTTATCAAAAAAAATCGAATCTCCGCCGGTTAAAATCACTTTTAATTTTTTTGCACTTTCTTCATACATTGAAATAATTCCTTTCACCTCACTTATGGCTCCCAGCTGCACCCCCGACCATATTGATTCGTTGGTGCTGCTTCCAATTAAATTAACTTTTTTCTCACTTTCCAATAATGGCAGTTTATCCGTAAAGTAGTTTAAAGCCTTGAATCTCATTTTTATGCCAGGCGAAATCCCGCCTCCCAGGTATTCATTGTCTGAGTTTACAAAATCATATTTTATGCATGTGCCGGCGTCTATAATAAGTGAGTTTTCAAATGGAAACATATAATTGGCGGCAACAGCTGATGCAAGTCTGTCATTGCCAAGTGTTTCAGGACTCTTGTATTTGTTGATTAAAGGGAGTGGGGTTAAATGTCCTAGGGAAATGAAGTTATAATTTAAAAATATTTTTTCAAGATCATCCGAATGTTTGATTACCGAGGAAAGTATAACCGAATTGACATCAGGAAACATCTTTAGTAATGTTTTTGCCTGCTCCGTATCGAAATCTTCGAAGCTCAAAACCTGAATGATTTGATCATCTTTAAATACTGCACACTTTATTAAAGTATTACCTATGTCTATAGCCAGATTCATTTTTTCTATTAAGTATTAATGCAAAACTAACAAGTGAAATCATTTTTTTTCGTATTTGTTTAAATTTATTTTTGATTTTTAAAATTCTTGTTTACATTTGCATGCGTTTAAACCAAAGGTGCCCTAGCTCAGTTGGTAGAGCAAAGGACTGAAAATCCTTGTGTCACTGGTTCGATCCCAGTGGGCACCACGCAAAGAAAAAAGCCTCTGAATATTTTCGGAGGCTTTTTTTGTGCGATCTAATTATACACTTTA
The DNA here is from genome assembly GCA_947462515.1 of Bacteroidota bacterium. GTDB lineage: Bacteria > Bacteroidota > Bacteroidia > JACCXN01 > JACCXN01 > CANHPJ01. Next base: position 6,874 of record CANHPJ010000091.1, read on the forward strand.
TGAGGATCATGGAAATCAAAAATCCGGATCAGGCTCAAAAGTTGTGGGGAATAAATAAAATATAGAATTTTGTGGGATAAAATCATCCCATGCACGAATCACTCCATACGCTATTAG
>CANHPJ010000092.1 GCA_947462515.1 Bacteroidota bacterium
GGCATAATCATAAATTCTTGAATATCTATGCTATTATCTGCATGAGATCCTCCATTTAAAATATTCATCATTGGAACGGGAAGCAAGTTTGCATTAACTCCCCCAATATATCTATACAAAGGCAGTCCTAATTCCTCAGCAGCAGCTTTTGAAACAGCAAGAGAAACTCCTAATATGGCATTAGCTCCTAAATTGGATTTATTCAAAGTGCCATCTAAATTAATCATAGCATTATCAATACCTGATTGATTAAAAATATACTGCCCCTTTAATTCTTCAAAAATAACTCCATTGACGTTTTGAACCGCTTTCATCACCTCTTTCCCTAAATACCTTCCCTTATCACCATCCCTTAATTCAACAGCTTCATGCTTACCTGTTGATGCTCCTGATGGAACAGCAGCTCTTCCGATAGCCCCTTGGTCGGTAATTACATCAACTTCTATTGTAGGATTTCCTCTTGAATCTAAAATTTGTCTGGCTTGAATACTTGCAATATAACTCATATTAGAATTTTGTTTTTTAAATTTAATAAAATAAAATGTAATATTTATCAGATATGTAATAGCTTATACGCTCTCATGTTATCAATAAACTGATCAAATAAATATCTCGAATCATGAGGACCGGGTGATGACTCTGGATGATATTGTACTGAAAAAACTTTTTTGTCCTTTAACCTAATACCTGCCAAGCTTCCATCATTTAGATGTATGTGCGTAATAATAACATCCTTATTTAATTTAGCTTGTTCTATATCTACAACAAAACCATGATTCTGAGAAGTAACTTCACATTTACCTGTCTCTAAATTTTTAATTGGATGATTAATCCCTCTGTGACCATTGTGCATCTTAAAGGTAGAAAGTCCGATTGCTGTTGAAATAATTTGATGTCCTAAACAAATACCAAAAATAGGATATTCGGTTTTTAATAAATCTTTTACTAATTCCACAATTTCCGGCATTGCTGATGGATCACCTGGTCCGTTAGTTAACATGATTCCATCAGGCTCCCAAGAAAGCAACTCATCAATTGATGTTTGCATAGGAAAAACTCTAACAAGACATCCTCTATCTTCTAAACACCTTACAATATTTAACTTAACACCTAAATCAATTACAGATACCTTATAAATCGCGTCTGGTTGTCCATAATTAAGTATGCTTTTTGTAGATACCTTAGACGATAACTCTAAACCCTCCATCGACGGAACTTTATTTAATAGTGACATTAACTTATCAATGTCTTGTTCCTCTGAAGAAATGATTGCATTCATAGTCCCCTTGTTTCGAATATATCTTACAAGTGCACGTGTATCAATATCGCAAATAGCAACAACATTAGAAGCATTAAAATATTCATCTAAAGAGCCTGTCGCCCTGCTCCTTGAATAGCCAATGTTAAAATTTTTACAAATTAAACCTGATATTTTAATTGAATCAGATTCAGTCTCTAAATTCTGCACACCATAATTACCTATATGAGCATTAGTGGTAACAACTAATTGACCTAAATAAGATGGATCAGTAAAAATCTCTTGATAGCCAGTCATACCGGTATTAAAACATATTTCACCAGTAGCAGTTCCAATTTTACCCGCAGAATAACCTCTGAATATAGTTCCGTCTGCTAATAGTAAAACTGCTGGTATTTTATTTATGTATTTCATATTGAATAAATTAAAAACAAAATAATATAAAGCACAAAAAAAGGATAAAGCAAAAATACTTTATCCCTCTTTATTTTAATTCAATATATAAACTATTCAGTTTTCGAATCAGATGATAATGTTTCATCTGATTGGTTAGTATTAACTACTGCTTCAGAAGAATCTTCTTTCTTTTTCTTACCTCTTCTTGTGGTTTTCGCTTTAGCAGATACCTTTTCATTTATCAAAAGTGTATTAAAATCAACTAACTCGATTAAACACATTTCTGCATTGTCACCTAATCTATTTCCAGTTTTGATAATTCGTGTGTATCCACCTGGACGATCAGCTACCTTCGGTGCGATATCTCTAAAAAGAGTAGTAACAGCTTCCTTACTTTGAAGATAAGAAAAAACAACTCTTCTTGAATTAGTTGAATCTTCTTTTGACTTGGTTAAAAGAGGTTCAACATATACTCTCAAAGCTTTTGCTTTCGCAACTGTTGTATTTATTCTTTTATGAAGAAATAAAGAAATTGCAAGGTTAGATAAAAGAGCTTTACGATGACTATGCGTTCTACCTAGATGATTAATTTTGTTTCCGTGTCTCATTTTAATTAAAATTTATTACTGTCTATACTAAAAACAGTGTAATACTTATACTAATCCTTATCTAATTTATATTTTGATATATTCATACCAAAGTTAAGATTTTTAGCTTGAACTAAATCTTCTAACTCAGTTAAAGATTTTTTACCAAAATTTCTAAATTTGAGTAGATCGTTTTTATTGTAGGAAACTAATTCACCAAGAGTTTCAACATCAGCGGCTTTTAAACAATTTAAAGCTCTAACTGATAAGTCCATATCAACTAATTTTGTTTTCAACAACTGTCTCATGTGAAGTGAAGTCTCATCAAATTCGTCAGCAGCAGATTTTTCCTCTATATCAAATGTAATCTTTTCATCTGAAAAAAGCATAAAATGCTGTATAAGTATTTTAGCTGCTTCTTTTAATGCTTCTTTAGGATGTATTGACCCGTCTGTAACTATATCTAAGATAAGTTTCTCATAATCTGTTTTTTGCTCTACTCGATAATTTTCAATACTATACTTTACATTTCTAATAGGAGTATAGATTGCATCTATTGCAATTGTACCAAATGGAGCATTCAAATTTTTATTCTCCTCTGCAGGAAGATAACCTCTACCTTTATCTATAGTAAGATCCATTTTGATCTTAACGTTAGGCTCAAGATTACAAATAACTAAATCAGGGTTTAATACCTGAAATCCTGCAATAAACTTACCAATATCACCAGCTGTTAAAACATTTTTTCCTGAAAAATTAACAGTAAATCGTTCATTTTCTGTGGATTCAATCTGTCTTTTGAATCTAACTTGCTTTAGATTCAAAACAATTTCTGTTACATCTTCAGCTATACCTGTCAAACTAGAAAACTCATGATCCACACCTTCTATTTTAACTGATGTGATTGAATAACCCTCCAAAGAAGATAATAATATTCTTCTCAATGAGTTACCTATTGTAATTCCATAACCAGGTTCTAATGGACGAAATTCAAATTGACCTTCATGTTCATTTGAATTTAACATTACAACTTTATCTGGTTTTTGAAAAGCTAAAATTCCCATACTAGATATTTAGTTTAAATTAATATTAACTATAAATATGAAAAACTATTTGGAGTATAATTCTACAATTAGTTGTTCCTTAATGTTTTCCGGAATTTGTGCTCTTTCTGGAACAGAAATAAATTTTCCTGTAAGTGTTGATTTGTTCCATTCTAACCAAGAATAAGCATTAGAACTTGAGTTAATTGAATTAACAATTGTTTCAAGAGTTTGAGATTTCTCTCTAACACCTACAGAATCACCTGGTTTTAATGTATATGATGGTATATTAACTAAATTACCGTTTACAGTTATATGTCTATGAGAAACTAATTGTCTTGCACCACTCCTTGAAGGAGAAATACCAAGCCTGTAAACTACGTTATCTAATCTTGATTCTATAAGTTGTAATAATAACTCTCCTGTAATACCTTTAGTACGAGAAGCTTTATCAAAAATTTTAGCAAATTGTTTTTCTAGAATACCATAGGTGTATTTAGCTTTTTGTTTCTCACCTAGTTGTAAACCATACTCTGATACTTTACCTCTTCTTTTAGATGCTCCATGTTGACCTGGAGGATAATTCTTTTTTTCTAAAGCTTTATCTGCACCAAAAATTGGATCTCTGAACCTACGTGCAATTTTTGACTTTGGACCAATATATCTTGCCATTTGTAATTGAAATTATTATGTTTTTAAATATTAATACCCGTACTGACTAAACTCTTCTTCTTTTAGGTGGACGACATCCATTATGTGGTAGTGGAGTAACATCTACAATTTCGGTTACTTCAATACCAGCATTATGTATAGTTCTAATCGCTGATTCTCTTCCACTACCAGGGCCTTTAACAAAAACTTTAACTTTTCTCAAACCCAAATCATGAGCTACTTTAGCACAATCATTTGCAGCTGTTAAAGCGGCATATGGTGTATTCTTTTTTGAACCTCTAAATCCCATTTTACCAGCAGATGACCAAGATATAACCTGACCAGTATTGTTAGTAAGTGAAATAATAAGATTATTAAAAGTTGCACTTATGTGCGCTTGTCCAAGTGCATCAACTTTAACAACTCTCTTTTTTGTACTTTTCGCAGGTGCTTTTGCCATTTTTTTTAAAGTGTAATATAAATTCTAAATCTTAAAAATAAAATAATATCAAGAAACAAATTTATACAAGATTATAGAAAGAAAAAAATATTAATTATTATTTAGTTACTTTTTTCTTGTTAGCAACAGTTTTTCGTTTACCTTTTCTTGTTCTTGTATTATTTTTTGTTCTTTGACCTCTTACAGGTAAACCTACTCTATGACGAACCCCTCTATAACAACCTATATCCATTAATCTCTTAATATTAAGCTGAACCTCTGAACGAAGTGCACCTTCAACTTTAAACTTGTCGTTTATTAAATTCCTAATTTTTGATAATTGATCGTCATCCCAATCAGATACACGAATATTAAAGTCAATATCAGAATCTTTTAATATCTTTTGAGCAGAACTACGACCTATTCCGAAAATATAAGTTAATGCAATTTCGCCTCTTTTGTTTTTAGGTAAATCAATACCAGAAATTCTAGCCATGTTAATAAAAATTAAACTTAATTATAAAAATCTAATTACCCTTGTCTTTGTTTAAACTTAGGGTTCTTTTTGTTAATTACATAAAGACGACCTTTTCTTCGTACAATTTTACAGTCGACACTTCTTTTTTTGATAGATGCTCTTACTTTCATTCTAAAAGTGATATTAATTGTTAGGTTACTATTTGTATCTGTATGTTATTCTTCCTTTTGTTAAATCATAAGGCGACATTTCAATCTTAACTTTATCACCAGGTAAAATTTTAATATAATGCATACGCATTTTACCTGAAATATGTGCTATCAAAATATGTCCATTCTCTAACTCAGCTCTAAACATAGCATTTGATAAGGCTTCAATAATTGTTGCGTCTTGTTCTATTAAACCTTGTTTGGCCATTAAAAAATAATATTTTTCTTTATTAAAACTTCTTCTATTAGATAAAATGATGATAAAATCTCTGCTTTATCTTTTCTAACTACTACATCATGCTCGAAATGAGCTGAAAACTTTTTATCAGCTGTACGAATAGTCCAACCATCAGAGTCTTGAACAACTTCCTTCTTTCCAAAATTAATCATAGGTTCGATAGCAAGTACAAGACCTTCCTTCAAAACCAATCCTGATCCTTTTCTACCATAATTTGGAACTTCAGGACTTTCATGAAGATTCTTACCCAAACCATGTCCAACCAATTCTCTTACAACTGAAAAACCATTATTTTCAGCACATTCCTGAATTGCATTACCAATATCACCAATACGATTACCAACTAAAACTTTTTCAATACCCTTATATAAAGATTCCTTTGTTATTTTAAGCAACTTAAGAACTGAGTCACTTACATTACCAACAGGAAAAGTATAAGCGGAATCTCCATAAAAACCATTCTTCAGTACTCCACAATCAACGGAAATTATATCGCCATCATTAAGTGGCTTACTATTAGGTATTCCATGAACAACTTGGTCATTTATGGATATACACAAACTGTTAGGAAACTTATTGTATCCTTTAAAACCTGGAAACGCCGAATTATCCATAATAAACTCCTCTGCAAGTCTATCCAAATTTAAACCCGTAACACCCGGTTCAATAATTTTTGCTAACTCGGCAAGCGTAGCACCAACAAGTAAAGAACTTTCTTTAATTAGGTTAATTTCCTCTTCGGTTTTATAAAAAATCATCTATTTTAACTTGCAACAACATCAATTGAAGAGGAACGACCTTTAACTCTTCCTGTTTTCATTAACCCATCATAATGACGCATTAATAAATAGCTTTCAATTTGCTGAAGAGTATCTAAAACTACCCCTACTAATATCAACAAAGAAGTACCACCAAAAAACTGTGCAAAACGATTGTTAACTCCGAGCAAGATAGCAAAAGATGGAAGAATAGCAACTAATGCTAAAAAGAGTGATCCTGGAAAAGTAATCCTAGACATAACGCTATCTATGAAATCTGCAGTCTGTTTGCCTGGTTTTATACCCGGAACAAAACCACCATTTCTTTTCATATCTTCAGCCATTTGATTAGGATTTACAGTAATAGCTGTGTAAAAGTACGTAAAAGCAACTATTAAAAAAGCAAAAGTGAAGTTATACCAAAATCCAGTAAAATCAGCAAACTTATTTACAAAAGCAGCTACAGAATCAGAGTCTGAAAAACCTGCTAATGTGATAGGTATGAACATAATTGCTTGAGCAAAAATGATCGGCATAACTCCTGCTGAATTAACCTTTAAAGGTATATATTGTCTAACTCCTCCATACTGTTTGTTGCCAACTATCTTTTTCGCAAACTCAACAGGTATTCTTCTTACACCCTGCACAAGAAGAATTGTTGCTATTATCACGAAAAGTAAAATAACCATTTCTACAAGAAAAACAACAAGTCCACCACCCTGCTCTTCAAGTTTGGAGAAAAACTCTGCTGCAAAGGCAAATGGTAAATCGGCGATTATACCTATCATAATAATAAGCGAAATCCCATTTCCTATTCCTTTGTCTGTAATTTTCTCACCGAGCCACATAACAAAAATAGTTCCTGTTACAAGAATTAGAGTTGAGCTAAAGTGAAAGAAAAAAC
>CANHPJ010000093.1 GCA_947462515.1 Bacteroidota bacterium
AATCTTAAAAGAAAGAGTTTAGGAACTAATTGATGTTGTTTTAAAACCTTTCCGCTCATTGAAAATTCAAAAATGTCAGCCCAATAAAACAAAACGAAATGTCCAGCTATAAGCATATAAGAAATGAATTCGAAGATTGGGATTTGTTCTAATAGAAATTCTTCTTTGACTTAAATACTCGGAGGAAAAATCACCAAATACATTTAATGAATCTTTGCAACTATATGTTTCGAAAAAAATGATTCTATATTTTTCATTCTCTTTAAAATAAACAATAGATACCTAATACCGCTTTTTAATTATGGCATACGAGTTTGTTTTGGATAATTTTTTAATTCCTTAACATATTGATTTGCCTCAGTTTTTTGAATATTAACTTAGTTAAATCTTGATTTTGTGATAAAATTTATAATTCGTTTGACTTTTAAACGCAGAGAACTACGATTGATTGAGAAATCAGTTGAGAAATATTATATCGATGTAGAAAATGGTAAAATATATTTGGATCAAGCTCAAATAGCTGATGAATTGAGAACTATAAAAAAAATTAAAGAAAAATTTAGAATAGTTTTTGGTAAAAATTCTATGTTTTTCTAATCTATTTGGATTTAATTTTTTGGTTTGAAATTTTGATGATCCCCCTGAAGCAAATTTCTAAAAACTAACTTGTCGTTTTTGGAAAAAAAATCAAGTATACCAAAGCAGACACTTTTTAAACTCAAATGGTTTATGGGAAGTGTTTTTATGTGGATAACCCGAACTTTTTACTGAGCCATTAGTTATAATAAAAATAATTATTTATTTTAGCACTCATTAAAATAATTTCTTACCAATATCAGGAATAAAAACTAAAATCATATGTCATTAAAGAAAGTTGTTTTTTCTTTTTCTCTTTTGTTTTTTTTGATCACTTCAAATTCTTTTGCTCAGAAAAACTTTACTAAAGAAGCAAAAAAGGCATTTACCGAAGAACGATATTTCGATGCTATCGAACTATTTAAAAAAGCCTATTCTCAAGAGAAAAGTAATGAAGAAAAGTCTAATATAATATATTCAATAGCAGAGTGTTATAGGCACACTCTAGATAATGCCCAGGCTGAAGTTTGGTATAAAAAAGCCATTCAGGCAAATTATAAAGATCCAGTGGCAATTTTACACCTTGCAGATGCAATCAAAGCACAGGCCAGATATGCTGAAGCCATTGACGAATACTCTAAATATAAAAAATTAGTACCAAATGATAAGCGTGCAGATGTTAATTCAAAGTCAAGCGAGTTAGCTCAAAAATGGATGGCAGAGCCCACTCGTTATGCTGTTTATCCAGAGGCTCAGCTTAACTCACGAGATATGGATTTTGCCCCAACTTATGCCGACAAAAAATATAACCATCTAATCTTTACTTCATCAAGACAGGGTTCTGTCGGTAATAACTTAGATGGTATTACAGGACAAAATTATTCCGATTTATACGAGTCTACAAGAGACAAAGTAGGTAAATGGAGCACTCCGGTACTTTTAAATCAGGAAATTAATTCCAAAGATAGCGAAGGTGCTTCAGCAATAAACAAAAAAGGTACTGTTATTTATTTTACCAGATGTCCTGAAGAGAAAGACAAGGATTTTATTTGTCATATCTATACTGCTCAAAATAAGGCAGGTGCATGGACAGAAGTTAAAATGCTTAATCTGACAGGCGATAGTGTTACGGTTGGTCATCCTGCTATTTCGGATGATGAGACGATTTTAATTTTCAGCTCTGATCTTCCTGGAGGTTCTGGGGGTAAAGACCTTTGGTATTCACAAATGGATATGAATACAAAATCCTGGGGCAAACCTGTTAATCTTGGTGCGGTTATAAATACAGTTGGAGATGAAATTTATCCTTTTATCCACGAAGATGGTACTTTGTATTTCTCATCTGACGGTCATCCTGGTATGGGAGCAATGGACGTTTTTAAAGCTGATAAAACAAGCAATAAATCATGGGCCAATCCATCCAATATGAAATATCCCATGAATTCACCTCATGATGATTTTGGAATCATTTTTGAAGGCAAAACAGAAAGAGGTTTCTTAACATCTAATAGAGAAGGTTCAATGGGCTCGGATGACATTTATTCTTTTGTTCTACCACCTTTGTTATATGTTATGCAGGGTAGTGTAACCGATTTAGCCAACAAAACTCCAATCGAAGGTGCTATAATTAAAATTGCTGGTTCCGACGGTACTTATTTTGAAAAGAAAACCGATAGCAAAGGAAACTATCAGTTTGCAGAAAAAGGAGAAACAAGGTACTTCCTTCCAAATGTTACCTATAACATCACTGTAATTGCTCCAGGTTATTTAAATGGAAAAGGCCGCGAGACTACTGCCGGCTTAAACCAGTCAACTACTTTCGTAAAAGACTTCGCGCTTCAACCAATGGTAAAAGAAATTGCAATGCCTGAGGTATTATATGAAGTAGGTAAGTTTGCATTGCGAACAGAATCACAAGATTCTCTCAATTATCTTTATAATATATTGGTTGATAATCCTACCATTCTTATCGAGCTTTCAGCTCATACCGATTCAAGAGGTTCTAATGCTGCCAATAAAACACTTTCCGATAACAGAGCTAAAGCCTGCGTTGAATACCTTGTAAGCAAGGGAATTCCTGCAGAAAGAATGAAAGCGGTCGGGTATGGTGAAGAAAGGCTAAAAATTACGGATGCCCAAATTGCAAAACTACAGTCGAATGAAGAGAAAGAAGCTGCTCATCAGAAAAACAGAAGAACTGTATTCTCCGTATTGCCCGGTACATACCAACCTAAGTAGCTGGTGTAACTATTGTTACACACATTTTTATGAAAGTTAAATGTGTCCCGAAACATAAGAAATTATGTTTCGGGACTTTTTTTAAATAAATTTTATGACTTCAGATTCAAGGTATAATTTAAGAGGTGTTTCGGCTTCCAAAGAGGATGTTCATAACGCAATTAAAAATGTAGATAAAGGAATTTTTCCTCAGGCTTTTTGCAAGGTTATTCCTGATATTATTGGGGGTGATCCTGACTATTGCAATATAATGCATGCTGATGGTGCAGGAACTAAATCTTCTTTGGCCTATGCCTATTGGAGCGAAACAGGTGATGTTTCTGTCTGGAAGGGCATTGCCCAGGATGCTATCGTGATGAATACCGATGATTTACTATGTGTTGGGGCTACAGATAATATTTTGGTTTCGTCAACCATAGGAAGAAATAAACATTTAATACCGGGAGAAGTCATCAGTGCCATTATTAACGGAACTGAAGAGATACTTTCTGAATTGCGTTCTTACGGAGTAAATATATATTCTACCGGCGGTGAAACTGCTGATGTAGGTGATTTGGTTAGAACAATTATCGTGGATTCTACCGTTATGTGCCGTATGAAGAGAAGCGATGTTGTTTCCAATCATACTATTTCTCCAGGTGATGTCATTGTTGGGCTTTCTTCCAGTGGGATAGCTTCTTATGAAAAAGAATATAATGGAGGTATGGGCAGCAATGGTCTTACTTCGGCAAGACATGATGTTTTCAACAAGCAATTGGCTGATAAATATCCAGCAACTTACGATCAAGCTGTTCCTTCTGATCTTACTTATTCCGGGAATATTGGACTGTTAGACAAGATAGACATCCCTAGTCATAAAATTAGTGTCGATGCAGGTAAATTAGTTTTATCTCCTACCAGAACCTATGCTCCAATAATTAAAAAAGTGCTTGATCAATTCCGTACTCAAATTCACGGTATGGTTCATTGCAGTGGAGGAGCACAGACTAAAGTTCTGCACTTTGTTGATAAAGTGCATGTCATTAAAGACAACCTGTTTGAACTGCCTCCCTTGTTTAAATTGATTCAAGAACAATCCGGTACAAGCTGGCAGGAAATGTATAAGGTGTTTAATATGGGTCATAGAATGGAGCTATATGTGAAACCGGAAATTGCAAACGAAATTATTGCCATCTCCAAATCTTTCAATGTAGATGCTCAGATAATTGGTAGGGTTGAAGCTTGTGATACTAAAAAGCTCACTATAAAAAGTGAATTTGGAATATTTGAATACTAATTTGGCTTTATCGGAATTATTTAAATAAATAAAAATACTAGAATTAATGTTACAGACTTTAGAAGCAATAAAACGACGATGGGAAAATGTAGAGGAGCAATTGTCAGATCCGGCAACTGTATCGGACAGGAAACTTTTCGCTAAGTTAAATAAAGAATATAAGGATCTTCAGGAACTTGTTGATGCCTATCATGAATACAAGCAATTAATTGGAAATTTAGAATCAGCCAAAGAAGTTCTGGAATCAGAAACTGATGAGGATTTTAGAGAAATGGCTAAAATAGAATTAGATGAATGTATTTCCAAAAAGGATATCATGGATGAGAATATCCGTATGATGCTTGTTCCAAAAGATCCTGATGATAGCAAGAACGTAGTAATGGAGATAAGGGCAGGTAGTGGAGGTGATGAAGCAAGTATATTCGCAGGTGATCTGTTTAGAATGTATACTAGGTATTTTGAAACTAGAGGCTGGAGAGCCGAATTGGTAGACTCTACCGAGGGTACAGCAGGTGGTTTTAAGGAGATTGTTGTAAATGTTAGCGGTGACAATGTATTTGGTCAGCTGAAATATGAGTCCGGTGTGCATCGTGTACAGCGTGTTCCTCAAACTGAAACTCAAGGTAGGGTGCATACTTCAGCCGCTTCTGTTATTGTTATGCCAGAGGCAGATGAACTGGATGTGGAAGTTAAAGAAAATGACATTCGAAAAGATATTTTCTGTGCTTCTGGACCAGGCGGACAGTCGGTAAATACCACCAAGTCGGCTATTCGATTAACTCATATTCCTACAGGTATCGTTGTTCAGTGTCAGGATCAGAAATCCCAGTTGAAGAATTACGATAAAGCCCTACAGGTTTTGCGATCAAGAATATATGAGATTCAGTATCAAAAACGTTTGGAAGAACAGTCTAAAAAACGAAAAACATTGGTTTCTACCGGCGATCGTTCCGAAAAAATCAGGACATATAATTATGCCCAAAGCAGAGTTACCGATCATCGTATAGGTTTGTCTATGCATAATTTACCGGCTTTTATGGCAGGCGACATTCAAGAGTTTATCGATGCCTTGCAGATAGCAGAAAACACAGAAAAATTAAAGGAGGGTACCACCATTTATTAATATTTAAGAATAGATTTTTGAATCGGATTGTCTTTTTATAGTAAAGGCTCAAGAAGATTGGATTATTCAAAATTCAAACATTAAAATAAAATGACCAGAAAAGAACTGATAGACCAAATTAAAATAAAGAAATCTTTTTTATGCGTTGGTTTAGATTCTGATATCACAAAAATACCCAAGCACTTGTTGGATCTTGAGGATCCAATATTTGAATTTAATAAACAAATTATTGATGCCACACATGATTTATGTGTGGCCTATAAGCCAAATAGTGCTTTTTATGAGAGTTTAGGGGCAAAGGGTTGGGAAAGTCTTTCCAAAACAGAAAAGTACATTCCCGAGAATATTTTTAAAATCATTGATGCCAAGCGGGGTGATATTGGAAATACCTCCAAGTTGTATGCTAGGGCATTCTATGAGCAAATGAACTTTGATTCCATAACAGTTTCACCTTATATGGGCATAGATTCAGTAACTCCTTTTTTAGAATATGAGGGCAAGTGGGCTATTTTACTTGCATTAACTTCTAACGTTGGGGCAATGGATTTTCAGCTCATTCAAACGGTTAAGGATAACAAAAAGATATTTGAAAAAGTACTTTCCATTTCAAAAAAATGGGGAAACGATGAAAATATGATGTATGTGGTTGGTGCAACCCAAGCAGAAATGCTTAAAAATATACGGGATATCGTTCCCTCACACTTTTTACTCATTCCAGGGGTAGGAGCACAAGGGGGTAATTTGCAGGATGTAGCCAAATTTGGTTTAAACAAAGATTGCGGATTACTTGTTAACGCATCTCGAAGTATTATTTATGCCTCTTCTGGTATGGATTTTGCTGAAAAGGCTCGTCAGGAAGCATTAAACATGCAAAAAGAGATGGCTGGAATACTAGAAAAATCAGCTGTTTTATAAAACACAAAAAAATATTACGTTAATGTTAATTTTTATTTTGCATTATTGATTTTTATTTTTATGTTTGCAACCTCAATTCGGTGAAACAAAACGTTCTTTTATGAATTGAAAATAGTTCGGGGTGTAGCGTAGCCCGGTATCGCGCCTCGTTTGGGACGAGGAGGTCGTCAGTTCGAATCTGGCCACCCCGACATAATCTTAGTCCAATGTTGAAAGTTGAAAGTTTAGAAATAAACTTATTTATCCTCTGATAATCAATTTAAACCTTGGACTTTGAGTTTTAATAACAATTAGGTTCCGTAGCTCAGTTGGATAGAGCAACTGCCTTCTAAGCAGTAGGTCTTTGGTTCGAATCCAAACGGGATCACTTAGGTAAACCCTGGTAATAGCAAGTATTATCAGGGTTTTTCTTTTTTATCTACTTTAGGAATAAATTGGATAATAGCTGAAACTGATACCCCAAAAATTGCAAATAAATTGCAAATTTTCACCGCCAAGATGCCAAAAACTTATTCCCATGGCAACTTTTACTCTTTTATTGGACAAAGGAGGAATTAAAAGAATGAAACAGATCAATCCCAAAACTTGTGGGGTGATGGTAATAATTTAGCAAGGTTAAAAAGGAAAAAGTTAATATTTCCCCAAAACTTTTATACTTGATGGGTGAAAAGATTAATTTCTATTTTTGTCGGACACTAGTGATATGAAATATCGGTTTTTATAAAGATTTAAACAGCCACATTATTTTCTCTTAATGCATCATTTAAAGATGTTTTTAAATCTGTACTTTCTTTTCTTTTACCAATA
>CANHPJ010000094.1 GCA_947462515.1 Bacteroidota bacterium
GGAAAGATTATGGGCTTGAGCCAGGTATTTATTAAAAAGTTGTATCAGTTAATACACAATGAGTCAATCAGAATTCAAAATGAAGCGATGAATGAAATCAGTGAAAATAATATAAAAAAACAAACACCTATATTAGGTAAATGATTTTGACACTTGATAAATTACATCAAAATAAAAGGGGCAAAAATTTTGCCCCTTTTATTTTAAACCTCTGAGTTAAATATTAATGAGCTTTTTTCTCATCATGTTTTTTCTCGTCATGTTTAGCGTCTTTTTTGTCGTGCTTAGCGTCTTTTTTAGCATCTTTCTCGTCATGTTTAGCACCTTTTTCATCGTGCTTAGCATCTTTTTTATCTGCTTTTGCTTCTTTTTTCTCTCCTTTTGCTGGAGCTTTGTCTTGAGCCATTAAAGAACTAGCTCCGAAAGCCAATGACAATACCAATGATAAACTTAAAAACTTTTTCATAGCTATGGTTTTAATAAATTAATAAATGGTTATTTCTTTTGTAAATGTATAGCCAAGATAAAAAATGATTTTTCATTTACCAATTAAAAATCATTTTTTTATCTGTAGTTTTTTTACTCAAAAAGCCCTTCATTGGCTAATTATCTCCTCTATTGATTTTCCGATGCATCCATTTGGAAAAGGAATACCAATTAAAGTTGAAATTGTAGGTGCTATATCAGTTATATTAATTGCTTCAGCTGTATAGCCTTGTTTTATCTTCCATCCATACCACAATAATGGAACATGTGTGTCATAAGTATACATCGCGCCATGCGTTGTTCCTGTTTCGTTATAATCCATCCATCCGGGTTCTAAAATTAAAATAATATCACCGGATCTTTTTTTATTATAACCTTTTTGAATTAAGCTGATTGGCTTTTCTGTATAGGAATTAGCTTCAATCCATCTAGCCGATATAGCGTTTGCTACTCCTTTCGATTTTAAGCAGATTTCAGAAATTTTTTCTTGAACTTCGCCTAAATTAATTTTCATCTCCGCGATTAACTTCTTGTTCAAAAAGATTTGCTCATTTGAATAATTTAATATCAGTTGATTACTCCCATAATCATCATTCAGTATTTTGTTTATGGAGTTTATCATCTTCTTCGAATCAAAATATCCACCCTTAATTTTATGATCATTCATAAAAGCGGGATTGTTTGCACAGCCGTGATCTGCGGTAATAAAAAATAAACTTTCTTGTTTTCCTAATTGACTTTCTATAAAAGAAATTAATTCTGCTAGAGTTTTGTCTAATCGTAAATAAGTATCTTCAATTTCAATGGATTGTGGACCAAATTGATGCCCAATGTAATCGGGAGATGAAAAGCTAATTGTAATGAAGTCAGTTTGTCCATTTTTGCCTAGATTTTCTTGTTTTATGGCCTCAATGGCAAAATCCTTGGTTAGGTCATTTCCAAATGGTGTAGAGGCAATCAAGCCCAAACCAATTTCTTTTGAGATTTCATTAAGATTATATGGGAATATTACATCTCCTTTTTCTGTATATGCTTTTTCATATTTGTTTTTGTCTGAGGCACTTTCATAATAGTCTTCAATAGGTAGTATGGTGCTCCAGTTTTGTGATAGATATTTTTGAGCTGTTTTTTTTAAATTGAAATTATTAACCCATTCTGGTATGTCTTTCATATAGTAGGGACTTGTAATCCAATTCGCACTTTTTTTGTCAATCCAATAAGCTGCAGTGGCTGAATGTCCTGCAGGTAATATGGCTCCTCTGTCTTTTAATGAAATACCTATTACCTTTGCTCTAAAGTTGCTGAAGATTCTTAATTCGTCTGTAATTGTTGTCGTTAGCATATTGCCCGGGCCCATATTATCCTTTTCAATGGGATTATCTATGTTTTCTGTGCAATATATTAATTTGCTTAAATCCCTGTCATACCAATTGTTTCCGATAATTCCGTGCATTGATGGTGTCGTTCCTGTATATATACTTGCATGTCCGGGCCCTGTATATGTCGGTATATAATTGTAGTGTGTGTTTTTACAGTTAAATCCTGAATTGATAAGTTTTTTAAATCCATCATCCCCATATTTGTTCCAAAATCGATTTATATATTCATATCGCATCTGATCGATTACAATGCCAACAACCAATTTGGGCATTTTTTCATTTGAGTTTTTAGTTTGACTATAGCTTCCTGTATAGGTAGAAAAAATCAGTATAAATGAGATGATTATTCTGAAATTCATTTCAAAAGGTTTGATGTTAGTAAATGTTTTTTTTGACTAAAAAGTATAATAGCCCTATACAAACAAATAGGCTCATTAATACATTCGCTAGTGCATAACCATAATTTTGGTTTTTAAGCAGATTAAGCGTCTCTAGGCTAAAGGTAGAAAACGTGCTAAGCCCTCCGCATAAACCAATTATTAAAAAAAGTTTAACTTCTTGGTTAAGCGCCTGCTTTTCATTTACTAGATAGCTTGCTATTCCGAGTATTATACAGCTGAGTATGTTGGACAAAAGAGTTGCAACAGGCAAATTAGATATGAACCTATTGTTAACAAGCGTGGCGACCAGAAAACGAATCACGCTCCCTAAGCCGCCACCAATGAAAACTAATAATAATTTGAACATTAACTATATTTGAACCGAGCTGGTAGAATTTATTACCTCACGTCCAATGCTTGAATAGTAAAAACCTCTCTCCTTCATTTCTGAAAGATCATACAAATTTCTTCCATCAAATATTACCTTCTTGTTAAGTAACTTGGCTACTAAATCAAAATCTGGATTTCTGAATATGGACCATTCTGTTGCTATTAATAACGCATCGGCATTTTCTAATGCATAATATTGCTCAGATGCATATTCTATTTTGTCACCTAAAATCTTTTTTACATTTCCCATAGCTTCAGGATCATATGCCGAAATGTTTGCTCCCGCCTTCAGTAATTCCTCAATAATATATAATGAAGGTGCTTCTCTTATATCATCAGTGTCCGGTTTAAATGCCAATCCCCAAATCGCGATTTTTTTTCCTTCCAATCCTTCATTGAAAAATGATTTTATTTTTGGAATAATAATTGTCTTTTGAATTTCATTTACTTCCATTACTGACTTCAATATTTTGAAATCGTAGTTGTTGTTTTCCGATGTTTTTGAAAGTGCTTGTACATCTTTTGGGAAACAACTTCCTCCATATCCTATTCCTGGAAAAAGAAACCGCTTACCAATTCTTTGATCCGATCCAATTCCTATCCGAACCATATCTACATCTGCTCCTACTAATTCGCATAGGTTAGCTATTTCATTCATAAATGTAATCTTTGTAGCTAGAAATGAATTTGCTGCATATTTAGTGAGTTCTGCAGACTTTTCATCCATAAAAATGATAGGGTTTCCCTGCCTAACATATGGTTTATACAAATCTCCCATTGCTTTTTTTGCCTTCTCAGAAGATGTCCCGATAACCACCCTGTCTGGTTTCATAAAATCATCCACCGCAAAGCCTTCTCTTAAAAATTCAGGGTTTGATACTACATCGAATTCTGTATTGCAGTTTTCTAATATGGCCTTTCTTACCAATTCCGCTGTGCCCACCGGAACAGTACTTTTATCCACTATTACCTTATAATCTAAAATGATTTTCCCTAATTCTTTTGCTACTCCTAAAATATAAGACAAATCAGCTGAACCATCTTCTCCGGGAGGTGTAGGCAGTGCTAGGAAAATAATTTTTGCCTGGTCAACAGCTTCTTTTAAATTGGTTGTAAAGGTTAATCGGTTTTGCTTTATATTCCTTTCAAATAAAACATCCAAATGAGGCTCGTAAATTGGAATTTTACCGTTTTTAAGTTGGTTCACCTTGTTTTCATCGATATCAACACATATTACCTTGTTGCCTGTTTCTGCAAGACATGTGCCGGTAACTAATCCAACATATCCCGTACCTACAACTGCTATATTCATTTTTTAATTTGTTTTTATTTAGTTAAAATACTACTCTCACCATATATGTCATGGTTTAAATATAAACCAAGTATAGGTTTTAAATAAAATTACTGCTGAAATTATACCAATTGTTTTTTGTTTATGAATGATAATACCGAACTGGTTATATGTTCTAATTGCTCTTCATCCATTTCGGTGTGAATCGGCAGTGAAATAACCGATTTACATAGCTGCTCTGCCACAGGAAAGCTTCCTTTGGCATATCTGGAGTTTGCATATGCTTTTTGCTCGTGAAGTGGCAATGGATAATAGATCATTGCTGGAATATCTTTACTTGCTAAATAGGCTCTTAATTCTGCCCTGTCTATATTGTTTACCATCAAGGTGTATTGATGAAAAACATGCGTCGACCGCATTGATCTTACAGGTGTTTTAATACTCGGATTGCCTGCAAAGGCGGCATCATAATAATTGGCTACTTTATTTCTTGCTGTGGCATAAGCATCCAAATGTCTTAGTTTAATTCTCAAAATGGCTGCTTGAATGGAGTCCAAACGTGAGTTAACACCTATTTCATCATGATAATATTGAATGTTTTGTCCGTGATTGGCTATCATTCTGATTTTTTTTGCCAATTCATCATCATTTGTGTATAAAGCTCCTCCATCACCATAACATCCCAAATTTTTTGAAGGAAAAAAGGAAGTACATCCAATAGTACCCATAGTTCCTGCTTTACTTACGCTTCCATCACTAAATGTGTATTCTGCTCCAATTGCTTGAGCAGTATCTTCTATCACATATAAATTGTGTTTTTTGGCTATTTCTAGAATAGCTTCCATATTTGCACACTGGCCAAAAAGATGGACAGGGACAATGGCTTTTGTATTTGGTGTAATGGCATTTTCTAATGCTTTAATATCAATGTCAAATGTGTCAGGATATACATCCACCAAAACAGGAGTAAGGTTCAATAAGGCTATAACCTCAGCTGTTGCTACATAGGTAAATGTCGCAGTTATGACCTCGTCTCCTGGCTTTAAATTAAGCGCCATCATGGCTATTTGAAGGGCATCCGTTCCGTTTGCACAGGCAATTACATTTTTTACTCCTAAATATTTTTCTAACTCTGCTTGAAAATTTTTCACCTCAGGGCCATTTATAAATGCAGTGTTTTCAATCACATTTAATATGGCGGCATCAACCTCGGATTTAATAGCATGATATTGACTTTTTAAGTCAACCATTTGTATTTTTTTCATAAAATAATTGTTGCAGTTAATTTAATATGCTAAATTAAATATTTTTTGAATACTTTCGTTATATTCTATGCTATAGATTAAACCCTGAAAACTATTTTTAAAACCCCCACCTTTAAATGAATAAACGATATTTTCATCCCATTGTTTTATTAGTTTTTTGGTTTTTTTCGCTTGAATCTAATGCACAAGTTAATATTAAAGATTCTGTAGTTTTCACTCCAATGATACAGATTTCATATTCGTATCAAATTGCCGCTGGTGATTTAATGAACCGTTTTGGTAATAATTCTAATATCGGATTAAGTTTTTTAATCAAAAATAAAAATAATTGGATTTATGGTATTGATGGGTCTTTCATTTTTGGTAATGAAATAAAAGAAAATCAAATACTCAAAAATATTTCAACCAATGATGGATATATTATCACTGCCAATGGCCAGTTCGCCGATGTGAAATTGTTTGAGAGAGGGTATACCGCTCAAGTTAGAGGAGGAAGACTATTTCCTGTATTATCACCGAATCCAAATAGTGGTATTTTTTGTACTCTTGGTGTTGGTTTTTTACAGCATAAAATTAGAATTGAAAATACAGGTAATACAGCTCCGCAGCTTTCTGTTGAATATAAGAAGGGTTACGATAGACTTTCGAATGGCATTGCTTTTTCTGAGTTTTTGGGATATACATTTTTAAGTAATAATAGAAGAGTAAACTTCTATTTTGGTTTAGAATTATATCAGGCACTCACAAAAAATCGAAGAACCTATAACTATGATTTAATGGAAAAAGTCGATGTTACCAAACAAGATTTTTTAAACGGATTTAGAATTGGTTGGGTTATTCCGCTTTATGAAAAATTACCCAATGAATATTACTATCGTTGATTAAGAAGTTTTATCATTTATTGTGTATGGTTTTTTTATACAAAATAGGTATTTATCTCTATTATTTTATTTTGCTTTTGGCGAGTCGTTTTAATACGAAAGCAAAATTATGGGTTGTCGGCAGAAATAATTGGAGATTTAACCTCAAAAAAATCCTCAACGGCCAAACAGGATCAATATGGGTTCATTGCGCTTCTCTGGGCGAGTTTGAGCAAGGCAGACCGATCATCGAATCCTTAAAAGTCAAATATCCAAATAAAAAGATTTTACTGACCTTTTTTTCGCCTTCGGGTTTCGAGGTTCGTAAAAATTATCAATTCGCCGATTATGTGTTTTATCTTCCCTTAGATACAAAAAGTAATGCCTTTGATTTTATTGATATTGTTAAACCTGATATTGTTTTTTTTGTAAAATATGAGTTTTGGTATTTCTTCCTTAAAGAATTAAAAAAGCGTAACGTACCGCTTTTTCTTTTCTCTGCAATATTCAGACAAAATCAACCCTTTTTTAAATGGTATGGTGCCTGGTGGAAATCTATGCTTTATTGTTATACTCATATTTTTGTCCAAAATTCTGAGTCTTCAAATTTACTTTTGTCTATCGGTATAAAAAATCAATCCCTGGCTGGAGATACTCGCTTTGATAGGGTATATCAAATTGCCGAAAGTAGCAAGTCAATAAGTATTCCTGAGAAATTTAAAAATAACCATCCTGTTTTAATCGCGGGTAGCACTTGGCCAAAAGATGAGAACATACTCATTGAATATATTTTGGCCGATAATTCCGATTGGAAATATATAATCGCTCCTCATCAAATTGAGGAAAACAATATCAAAAATATATTGTCTAAACTA
>CANHPJ010000095.1 GCA_947462515.1 Bacteroidota bacterium
GCAGGAAATGTAGATGATGGAAAAAGCACTTTAATCGGCAGATTATTATATGATAGCAAGTCTATTTCAACGGATATAATTGAAACGTTAACCAGGCAGAGTAAAACAAAAGGGGTAAATGCCGACATTGATCTGGCCCTGCTAACCGATGGTTTAAGAGCAGAAAGAGAGCAAGGCATAACCATTGATGTGGCCTATAAATACTTCAGTACTCCAAAACGCAAATTCATTATTGCCGACACTCCCGGACACACGGAATACACCCGAAATATGTTTACGGGTGCTTCCAATACCGATTTGGCTATTATTTTGGTTGATGCCAGAAACGGCATTACCGAACAAACAAAAAGACATAGTATTATCTCTTCTATTTTAGGAATACCCGGAATTTTGGTTTGTATCAATAAAATGGATTTGGTCGATTATTCGGAGGCTGCTTATGAAAAAATAAAAAATGATTTCATAGATTTTTCTAATAAGTTGAATATGAATGGAGTAAACTTTATTCCTGTTTCAGCACTTTCTGGTGACAATGTGGTTACAAAGTCAGATAAAACACCTTGGTATAAAGGGCCTTCACTTTTAGATTTTTTAGAGCAAGTTGACATAAAAACGAATATTGAAAGTCAGTCTGCTCGTTTTCAGGTTCAATATGTAATTCGGCCACAAACAACCCATTTGCACGATTACCGTGGCTATGCCGGAAAAGTATTGAGCGGTTCATTCAAAAAAGGTCAAAAGGTAAGGGTGCTTCCTGCAGGTATTGAAACAGAAATTGAGAAGATCGAAAAATATCAACAAGAACAAGAGCAGGTATATTTTGCCGACCCGGTAGTTATTCATTTAAAAGACGATGTTGATATAAGCAGAGGGAGTACCATCGTTACTTCAAATGATTTGCCTAAAATTGAAAAAGAGTTAAATGCTACCATCTGCTGGATGGACAATATGGGCTATCAAGCCGGACAAAAGTTTTTGTTGCAGCAAAATAGTTTCAGAACTAAAGCGCTTATTAAAGATATTTCTGAAAAAATTAACATTAACACCTACGAAAATTTGCCTGGTGACGGCAGCATTAAATTGAATGATATATGCAAGGTAATGATCAAAACTGCCGAAAACATTAGTTTTGACAGCTATCATGATAACCGCTCCACAGGTGCATTTATTTTAATCAACGAAAACACCAATAACACGGTGGCAGCCGGGGTTATTCATTAATAGTAAAAAGATATCTTTTCACGGTAGGACTCTCGAAAAAACTAAATGTTTTTAGGGGTATATAAGTTGTCTTTGCAGAGCAAATCTCTTAATTCATCTTTGTTAATAGGCTTAACCAAAAAGCCTATCATATTTGTTTTTTTTGCTCTTTCAGTAGTCTTTTCATCCGAATTACCCGAGGTGTAAATAATTGGTATATTATAATGCTGGTTAATTTCAATGGCTGTTTCTATGCCATCTTTATTGCCTTCTATTCTTACATCCATTAAAATAACATCAGGGTGTTCCTTGTTAACCAATTCCAGGGCATCTTCACAATTATCTACCGAACCAATAACGGAACTGCATCCATTGCTATTTACATAAGTTTCCATGAGATAGGCAACCAGTTGCTCATCTTCAACTATTAATACTTTCTTGCTCATTTTTAAATTTTATTGTAACAGATAAACCGGGATTGTTTTTTAATTCGTAAGTCCCTTTTAACTGTCGGGTAAATATATTTATTAACTTAAAACCGAGTGATTTTAGTGTGTTTAAATCTAATTCGCTGGGTAATCCCTGACCACTATCCGATATACTTAAAATCAAATCTTGTTCTGTTTTTTTTAGGCTAACAAAGATATCACCACTGGTTTTATCTTTGAATGCATATTTAAAACAGTTTGTAATTAACTCATTCACAATGAGTGCTATAGGTACTATTTTTTTTGTTGATGCATATACATTATCAATGTCAAAGTGAATGGTAATGTCTTTCCCTTTACTAAAAAAGCCACTTAAAAATTTAATCAGGTCTTTCAGATAGTCCTGTAAATCTATCTTGGCAAAATTGGTCGATTTATAGAGCTTTTCATGTATTAACGACATAGCGGCTATTCGATGCTGAACCTCTGAAAGGTGGTGCTTTAAAAAATCGTTGTCGGTAAGTGCTCCTTGCATCTCAACCATGCCTAAAACCAATGCCAAGTTATTTTTAACACGGTGGTGCACCTCGCCCAATAGCGCTTCTTTTTCTTCCAGCGACTGCTGCAGTTTTATAGACTGCTCTGTTTTTTCAGTGATGTCTATTCCCAACTCAAGCATGTAAAGAAATTCTTTTTCTGATGTAAGGATAGGGAAAAAACGCCTTAACAAATATGAAATGCTGCTGTCTGCGTTTTCATATTTATCTGTGAATTCTATGGTTTTATGCGAGTCTTTTACCTGAGTAAAAATGGCTTTTTGTTTTTGAGCCATTTCCATGTCCAGCTCAAAATGTTCGCAGTATTCAAAGTCATCCTTGCCTATTAAGAATTCCCGGTTGGTGTCGGCTTTAACAGCTACGGGGTTGATGTATAGGTATTTGTCCTGATCATTCAAAACCGAAATTTCAACAGGGATGTTGTTTAAAATGGTTTCGTAAAATTCCTTCAGCTTAATGTTATTTTCTTTTGCGGTAACACTCTCGGTAATGTCTAAAATTACTCCTAAAAAGATACTGTCTTTGTTTTCAGTATCATCAATAATCATCCCTTCAACCAGAAAATAATTTTTGCTGTTTTTGATCCTTAGGTTTTCTAATCTGAATTTTGTTTTTGTCTCGATGGAGTTTTCAATGAGTTTATTTAACTCTTGAGCGTTTTCAAAAACATCAACAAGCTCTCCAATACTAAAATTTTTATCTACCTCTTTTAGATTTAACATGGCAAGAAGTTGATCGGATAATTCCAGCTTTTTACCTGATAAATTCCAGCTGAAATTACCTAGTCCTGCAATCTTCTCCGCATTTTGAAGGTTATAGGTAATCTTATGCAGATGCCTGGTTTTTTCCTCTATGATTTTCTCATTTTGAGTGTTTAGCAGGTTTAATTCTTTATTTGCCTTAAATAATTCCTGGGAGCTTTCCTTCAAAATTAGTTCCAGATGCGCCAAGTCCTTATCGTAATCTTTATAGGCCATATTTATGGCATCTAAAAATTTCTCTAAATTTTCAGGAGCACTGTTCAAATCACCTAAATGATCCTTTATCTGCCGTTTAAGTAAACGATGAAAATCGTTTTTTATCATAATTCCGAAATAGCTGTTAAAGTCATGGTTTGATTGTGTAGGCTGCACGCATTATTGCCTTTTAATTTCGATAATTCACCATAGGAATAAAAACCTGTAAAGACAGCATCGTCATTAAAGCTTGTTGTTACAGCTTCTACTTCGTCTTGGGTGAGTTGTTTTAACACCAGTTTACGTCCAACGCAACTTACCATCAACACCAATTTTGCCTCCTCACTCATACTTTCTTTGATGATGTTGGCTGCTTTTTCGGCTCCATCAATCACCCTGTTAACATTGGTTTTCATTAGCCTTACAAACGACCCTTCTGTAATATTACCAGCAAAGGTGATGCTGTTATCTTTCTCATTAACTCCCAAAATTGTTCTCACAAGTAATTCAGAATCTTCACTTTCTCTCATTTCTAATGGAAAAAAAAGAGCAGAGCCTGGAAGTTCTTTGGATAAGTCGCCCAAATATGATTTGTAGAGTTCCAAGGCCGGCTTACCATCTATTTCGTAAACTACATTTTCATCACTTTTTGTCACAACACGATCAATGCCAAAGCTATCCCATCCACCATAAGATCCTGAACTGGTTATGATATCATTTCCATAAAAGCCAATAGCCGAAATACAATTTGGAATAAAATTATTATCCATATCAGAAACATACGTTTCAATAAATTCAGCATTATCTCCTGCTAAACCTCCCGATACATTGATGCTATTATCTAAAACAGAATTGATTCCTTCAATAAGTCGGGTTCCGTTTACGTTTATTCCATCCGATAAAACAAATACGTGCTTAAGATCATCTGAAAGTAATTCTTTGGCTAAATATTCGCCCGCTCTGGCAGAGTCCTTTACATTGTCAAGTTTAAAGGAACATTTTCTGACTTTCGATTTTTCCAGTTTGATAGAGGTGATGACAAAGGAACCTTCTGCAATTTTTTTCACACCTATTTCTCCGGCGGTAGAGCATCCCATCAAAATTGAATTATTAAAAGTCGATTTTATACTGGCTTTTATTTCATCATCTTGAAGATGTTTTTTATCAGCGAAAATCAAATGTAGATTAAATGCGGAGGAATCAAAGTTTTTGAGTGATTCAATAATTTCGTTTTTGTTATTTAGCAGGGTCTGTTTGAGTTTCATACTATATTTTTTTGATGTATTTCAGTTTTTTGAGGGGAAAAAGGTGTTTCTCAAATATATGAAAAATGCAATTGGTTTTGAATTCAAAAAACATGATTTTAGTCATTGTTTTATTAGCCCTTTTTCAAAGTAACCCTTTGGAAAAGGGGTAAATTATTTTTTTACTTTCATAAGTAAATTAAATAGATTACCATCTGAAACAAAACATCCCGATTCTATTAGTTGGAAAACCTCCGATGCCCTGTCGTTTTGATATTTTTTTTCACTTGAAAAAATTGAAGTATTCAGATTTGCTGCCTTGTTTATTTGTTCAAGAATATTTCCGTTGGTAAAGTCAATTTCATTTTCCTGATTTACCTTAATTCCTATTAAATTAATTTGTTCCTCGCCACAGTGAAATAATCGAATTTCCTTCGCACTTAGGTATTCTAAATAATTGATTTTTTTTAGCACTTTTTCATAAACCAAGTCACTGAATTGATCCAGTAATTCACCCATTTTTTCTTCTTGGCTTGATTTTATTTTTACCCAATCATCAGCCGTTATCTGATGCGATGCCAAAAATGTGATGAATTCCGGCTCCAATTCTTTTAATTCCTCCAAGGCTAATCTTTTAAACTTCATAGGGCAAATATTGTGATTAGTGTTAAATTTTTCAATGATATTAAATTCATTTTAAACTTTAAAATAATTATCAAATCATTGGGTCTTTTTTTGATTAACAACAATTAGAATTTAATTGTATACACCCAATCAAAGATTTCATTATTTTTGATTTCTTTCCAAAAAAATAGTGCTATTTTATGAAACAAACTAATCGATTTATACTAACATTCATAATTTTAATTTCCTCTTTTTCCTTTTTATCGGCTCAAATTTTTAAACCCGTTAAATGGGATTATGCCATTAAAAAGTTGGATGAAAATCAGGCAGAGCTAATTTTCAAGGCCAAAATAGAGAAAGGATGGCACTTATACTCTCAGTTTTTACCCAGCGACCAGGGACCGGTTTCTACCACTTTTAATTTTGAGAAAAGTAAGAATTACGAATTAATTGGTAAAGTCAAGGAAGGAACTCCGATAAAAGAATATGACCCTAATTTTGAAATGGAGTTAAGCTATTTTAAAGATCAGGTTTCATTTCGTCAAAAGCTTAAAGTTATTTCTGCAACTGATTTTGAGATAAAGGCTTATGTTAATTTTATGGTTTGTAATGAACAACGTTGCCTGCCACCTGAAGATGTCAACTTTTCATTTAAATTAGAAGGTGTTAAAAATACAGAAAATAAAGTTGAAACCGACAATGAGTCTCAAGCCAATATTATTTCCGAAGAAAAAGTTTCTGACAGTGCAGATGGATCAAATATAGATACCACTGCGATAATCACATCAGCCAATCAGCCAGATATAATAATCGATAATGACACGCAGGATAAAAACAAAACGTTATGGGCTATTTTCATAGGTGGATTTTTGTCCGGACTTATCGCACTTTTAACACCTTGCGTATTTCCTATGATTCCCATGACAGTGAGCTTTTTTACCAAACAGAGTCAAACTAGAGCCAAGGGAATTAGCAATGCTTTAATTTATGGCTTTTCAATTATCGCCATTTATGTTTCTCTGGGATTTATAGTGCCTCGGATAATAGGCCCTGATGGATTAAATGCCATGTCGGCGAATCCCTGGTTCAATCTTTTCTTTTTCTTGATGTTGATATTTTTTGCCGCTTCATTCTTGGGTGCCTTTGAAATTACTCTACCAAGCAAATGGGTTAACAAGGCTGATTCTGCCTCTGATAAGGGAGGATTAGTCGGCATATTTTTTATGGCATTTACACTTTCATTGGTTTCATTTTCTTGTACCGGCCCAATAGTAGGAACCCTTTTGGTAGAAGCTTTTCATGGCGGTGTATTAGGCCCTTTAGCGGGCATGACAGGTTTTTCTTTGGCATTAGCCTTGCCCTTTGGATTATTTGCTGCCTTTCCGGGCTGGATGAATTCTTTGCCTAAGTCGGGTGGTTGGTTAAACTCTGTTAAAGTCGTTTTGGGTCTTTTGGAATTAGCACTCGCTCTAAAATTTTTATCAAATGCCGATTTTGTTTGGGAATGGCATATCATTACAAGAGAAATATTTATAGCATTTTGGATAGTAATTTTCTCATTAATAGGTTTTTATCTTTTGGGTAAACTTTATTTTTCACACGATTCCCCAATAAAATATATTTCGGTGCCTCGTATATTTCTCGCCGTTTTGTCATTCACCTTTGTAATGTATTTAATACCCGGCATGTGGGGTGCGCCCTTGAAATTAATCAGTGCTTTTCCACCTCCCGATTTCTACAGCGAAGGTTGGAAAATTGGCAGTGAAGCTGCCCTTACTTCAAAAGTGGATGAGGCTGCCCTTACTGCCGGTGCCGACCCCGATCATTGCCCGCATGGCCTGTCTTGTTTTCACGATTACAACAAAGCCCTTGGCTATGCCAAAAAGGTTAATAAACCTATTATGCTTGACTTTAC
>CANHPJ010000096.1 GCA_947462515.1 Bacteroidota bacterium
AAAACGAAAAAGAGGGTGGATTATCCTTGCTAAGGGCTCATCGAGGCCTACCAAAAAACAAAGCCTTAATTAAGTACCTGAGTGAACCTGGTATAAAGGCACTGCTCCAAAAAACCGAAAACCAGTATATGGCTGACCAAGGTAAGGAGATGCATAAAATAGTAGATGTAGAATTATTCTTTATCATTGAAGAGAAAAACAACACGATAGACCTGACTGAAAAAGGGATAGATTTGATTACCTCAGCATCAGAGGATTCTAGCTTTTTCATCCTTCCTGATGTAGGTTCTAAAATAGCCGAAATTGAAAAATCGAAATTATCAGAAGACGAAAAAATTGAACAAAAAGATGAATTATTAAGGGATTATTCAATCAAGTCAGAACGAGTTCACACCATTAATCAACTGTTAAAATCTTATTGTTTGTTCGAAAAAGATGTTGATTATGTTGTGATGGATGGTAAGGTAAAAATTGTAGATGAACAAACAGGCCGTATTCTTGAAGGAAGAAGATATTCTGACGGATTACACCAGGCCATAGAGGCAAAAGAAAACGTAAAAATCGAAGCTGCTACGCAAACCTACGCTACAGTTACTCTCCAAAATTATTTCAGAATGTATAACAAACTTGCCGGCATGACAGGTACTGCAGAAACAGAAGCAGGCGAGTTTTGGGATATATATAAATTGGACGTTTCTGTTATACCAACGAACAGAAAAATGCAGCGTCTTGACATGAACGATTTGGTATATAAAACAAAACGTGAAAAATACAATGCGGTAATCGATGAGATAGTAAGACTAAATGCACTGGCAAGACCTGTATTGGTCGGAACTACCTCCGTAGAAATTTCGGAGTTATTGAGCAGAATGCTTAAAATGCGAAACATAAAGCATAATGTATTAAATGCTAAGTTACATCAAAAAGAAGCCGATATTGTTGCTGAAGCAGGGAAACCGGGGGCAGTAACTATTGCAACAAACATGGCGGGTAGAGGTACCGATATTAAAATTACCGAGGATGTTAAAAACTCAGGTGGCTTAGCCATAATTGGCACAGAGCGCCATGAATCCAGAAGAGTTGACAGACAATTAAGAGGTCGTGCAGGAAGACAAGGAGACCCTGGAACATCTCAGTTTTTCGTATCTCTTGAAGATGATTTGATGCGTTTATTCGGCTCGGATAGAATCGCCAGATTGATGGACAGAATGGGATTAGAAGAAGGGGAAGTCATTCAGCATGCCATGATTTCGAAATCTATTGAAAGAGCACAGAAAAAAGTAGAAGAAAACAACTTTGGAACAAGAAAACGTTTGCTAGAGTATGATGATGTAATGAATGCTCAACGTGAAGTAATTTACACCAAAAGAAGACATGCTTTATTCGGCGAAAGAGTTAGCGTTGATGTTGCCAATATGTTATACGATTCATGCGATAGTTTGGTAAACGATTATGCATCGGATAGAAATTACGAAGGCTTCAAATTAGAAGTTTATCGTACTCTTGGTTTAACACCTCCTTTTGATGAAGACCGATTCCGAAAAGCTAAAACTGAAGACTTGGTTAATGAGCTGGATTCATCTGCAAGTAATAAATACACTGAGAAAAATCAGCATATAGCTCACAATTCATTTCCAGTTATTAAAGGAGTATATGAAAACCAAGGAGACCAATTCGAAAACATCGTGATTCCTTTTTCAGATGGAATTAAAGGTTTGCAAGTTGTTTCTAATTTAAAGACAGCTTTTGAAACTCAAGCTGCTTCATTGGTAAAATCAGTTGAAGAAGCAATAATTCTATCCGTTATTGATGAGACTTGGAAAGAACATTTAAGGGAAATGGACGACTTAAAACAAAGCGTTCAGAATGCTGTCTATGAGCAAAAAGATCCACTATTGGTTTATAAATTCGAATCCTTTGAATTATTTAAACGTATGCTCAACAGCATGAACAAGGACATTACATCATTCTTGTTTAAAGCCGGCATACCTAATCAAAATCTAGCTGTAAGCCATGTTAAAGAACCTGTTCTACCGAAAGTGAAGCTGCAAGAGAGCAGAACAGAAGTATCTGACTCAGAAAATGACGAGGCTCAAGAAAAAATTAAAAAACAACCAGTTATAGCGGAGCAAAGAGTCGGCAGAAATGACCCTTGCCCGTGTGGTTCAGGAAAAAAATTTAAAAGCTGCCATGGAGCAGAGTAAAAACATTCAATAATTTATCAGAAATCCATTAACCTAAAAAAGCACCGACTGGTGCTTTTTTAGGTTAATAGAAAAATCTCTAAATCTCCCTTTTCAATTCACAAAGAGTCAACCAAGCCATTAAACCCATGCCGATTTCCAATGCCGACTCATCAATATCGAAAGTATCTGTATGCACAGGCGACACAATATTTTTAGACCTGTTTCCAGTGCCTAAACGATAAAAACAAGCAGGCATTTTTTGTGAAAAAAAAGCAAAATCTTCTGCTGTCATTCGTATATCAAGTTCCTCTACATTTTGTTTACCCAAGTAATCTTCGGCATTTTGTTTTGCTTTTTCGGTAAGCACTTGATCATTAACCAGAAAAGGATATCCCTTTAAGATATTTACTTCGCAAGTACCCCCCATTGATTCCGTTAAAGACTTGGCAAGCGCTTTTATTTTTTCGTGAGCCTGATTTCTCCATAGCTCATCCATGGTTCTGAACGTGCCTTCCAGCTTCACCTCGTTGGGTATAACGTTGGTTGCTCCATTGGCAATAACTTTACCAAAAGATAAAACAGTTGGGGTAATTGGATTGGCATTTCTACTTACGAGTTGCTGCATAGCAATTATTAAATGAGCAGAAATAACAACGGGATCTATGTTGAGATGTGGCATGGCACCATGCCCCCCTTTTCCTTTAACCGTTATATAAACCTCATCGGTTGAGGCCATATACATACCGCTTTTAAACCCTACTTTACCAGCCTCCATAGAAGGATAAACGTGCTGAGCAAATATGCTTTCGGGAGCAGGGTTTTCTAAAACCCCTTGTTCAATCATTAAACTAGCTCCGCCTGGAAGCTTCTCCTCACCGGGTTGAAAAACAAACTTTATTGTGCCTTCAAATTCATTTCTTATCTCACCTAATATTTTAGCGGCACCAAGCAATGAAGCGCTATGCACATCATGCCCACAAGCATGCATAACACCTTCATTTACTGATTTATAAGAGACATGATTTTGCTCCAAGATAGGCAGCGCATCCATATCAGCGCGCAAAGCAATTGTTTTTGATTCTGGATTTTTTCCTCTTAAAACCCCAACAACTCCAGTTCCTGCCAAAAGGGATGTTTCAATATTAAATTCCTCTAGTTTCTTTTTAATTAATGCAGATGTTTTATATTCCTCAAACGACAGTTCCGGATGCTGGTGCAGGTATTGCCTGAGATGAATTATCTCCTTCAAATAGTCAGATGACAATAACTTTATTTTTTCTTTTAATTTTTCCATATTCAGAGGAATGAAGCTTTCTTACTTAAAAAAGATAAACTTAATAGCTAGAAGCAAAAGTATAAAACCGAAAACTTTTTTAAGGCTTTCCTGACTAATACTAATTGATAATTTAGAACCCATAAACCCACCTATTATAAATGCAAAAGCTAGAATCCCTGCAAAAACTAAAAACTTATAATCTTGCTGCATGTGCGAACTCTTGTAGTAATTTATTGCAGCTAAAATTCCAATCGGGGGAAGCATCATTAACAAACTGGTTCCCTGGGACTGATGTTGGGTTAAACCTAAAAAATAAACCAAGGCAGGAACAATTACTATCCCTCCTCCTATTCCTATTAAACCACTAAAAAACCCTGCCACTATACCAATGACAAACAAGGTTATTACTAAGGTAAAATTCATATAATTCTAAAAATCAAGATTTACTGAAAGATAAAAAATTCTTGGTAATATTATGCCATTATCTATTCCCCAAGCCCAATCGGCTCTTAAATAATAACCCCAAATAGTTGTTCTTAATCCGTATCCATAACTTGAAATTATGGGGGATTTTTGATTTTTGATCTTTATAAATAAGGGATTAGAATATATCACTTTGGTACTCAAATTATTATCATTATATGGATTTAGGCCATTCCATGCTGAACCAACATCACTAAAACCTATGAGCATAAAATTTCTTATAAAATCGGATCTTATTGGCTTATTATAGAGAAATTTAAATACCGGCAACCTCAACTCGCTGTTAATCACAGCAAAATTGGTTCCATTTCTGGCATTTTGATAAAAGCCGCGCATATTGGTTGCTAGGGCTTGAAAAACATAATTTAAATTCTGATTAAAGCCTGTTGAGGCATCATATTTCGGAAAAATCCAGCTATCCACGCCACCCAAATAATAAATTAAGCGCTGTGGACCCAATGAAGATGAAGCTGCTATTCTATTAGCCCAGATAAAATCCCTGTGTATTTTTAAATAATTGCGTAAATCAAATCCTAACACCGTGACATATGAATTAGGCATATTTATATTCTTGTAGTATTCAGCAAAAATTTTTGCCCTTGTGCCGGTATATAAATTCATATCTCGTGGCAAAGTATTGTCAAAAACATATTCGCCTTTAAGATTTATAAAGTATTCACTCGTATTTGGAACTTGCAGATTTCTGTAATCAGATGCTAGTCTTACTATGTTGTCGTGTCTGAAATTAACAGTGCCTCGTAAGGCCGTCACTTCTGAAAACGCATACTTTGCTATATATTTAATTTCATTGGTATGAACCTTTGTCAGATCTTCCCCACTGGCAATCTGCTGACTCATTCTATGAAAAATGTATTGATGATCTATTCGATGAGTTAAATCTTCGTAACTCAAAAAATATTCATTATTAGTTAACGTTGGAGAAATACGCATCCCTCCAACAATTTTCCTGTTTTCAAACAGATCACTAACACCTAACTTTAAAATGCCATTATAACCTGCATTCTGATATAAGGGACTCTTACCACCGGCAAATCTTTGATAACTCTGACTAAAAAAATTATTATCCAATTTGGAAACTACATAATCAGTGAAATAAACAATATTATAATTACGCTGCGTGGGCAAAACAAATTGATTGACCGAATCTTTTTTATTGAATGTATCCTGGCTTAAAGATACTGGATCAGATTGCTTGCCAACAGTGTCTATAGCAATGGGTTTATCCGAAAATTCATAATTATTTATATCTATTTGATTTGCAGAATTTTCAGAAACAGAGGACTCCGGCAAATTGTTTTCTTGATTTGTAGAAGATGAATCATCCAAAGAATCGCTTGAGGTGAGTGTTTTAAAACGAGGCCGCTTTTTGCTTTTGGACTTTTCAATATTATTTTGAGCATTTGAAAGGGTGTCGATATTTAATTGAGCATTACTTCTTTCATTTTTTATTTCCTGTTCATTGGGTTTACTCTTAATTATATCTTGGTTTTTTTTTTGCTCATCGACAACTATTTTTAAAGGCATTTTTTCAGGAAAATAAACAGGAAAATCAAATTCAGGAATAGTATCAATAAGCCCTGAATTTATTGATTCTAAATGCATTTGGTATTTCCCTTTATTAAATAATATTTGAGCTATCTTATTGGATTTTGGATTAACATGATGTTCTAAAATATTTCTTGTATAGTTAGTTTGAGGAGTGCTACGGATAAAATAACGGTAATGTACAGCAGTATCGATATGACTGATAACACTATCAAAACTTGCCACAAATCTGTTTTTAACACCATTTAGATTGCTTAAATATGAAAACCTGTGTCCTTCGTATAGTTCAGACTGTGTTTCATCAACGAGTGGAGTGTTGGTAATTCGCTTTAGAAGAGGTGCTTTTGAATTAAAATTGTAGGTAAATAAATCCTTTGATGCCGAATATATTTTAATATCTTTTTCATCGGTAATGTTCAAAGTATCGCTAGGTCGGTTAGAAGAAAAAATTATCTCTTGAGAATTATTGATGAATCTTGGAAACAAATCGTCAAAAACATCATTTGTAATTTGTTTATGGCTGTTTGCGGCAATATTGTATACAAAAATATCTGACTGCCCTTTTGCAACAGCAGAAAACACAAGTTGTTTTCCATCATCGGAATAATCATATGAAAGCACTTTTTCTTGAAAAATTGGCTTTTCCATAAACTCACCTGTTTCAAGTGAATAAAACAATAAAATTGGTTTGGCCTGGCGTTCAATTACTATCGAAAGTAATTGACCATTCGGATGCCAGTTGAGCAGCGGATAGGAATACTCATAGATGCGTTGTAATTTATGCCCAACCTTCATTATTCTTTTTCGCTTTCCTGATGATACATCGTAAATAAACAATTTATATTGCCCCAACTCATTTGTAACATAGGCAACTTTTGACCCATCAGCATTAAGTTTTAATTGACTATAAACTCTACTTTTTTTAATTTTAACTTTTAATTTTGAAGAATCTTGAGGCATATTTCGGAGTTGATCCTTTACAAAATACTTATCTGTATAAAAGGCTTGCCACTCCTCATTTAGCGAAGCCATGGAGGTGCCAATTACAAATAAAAAACCACTCTCAACATTTCGACTTACTTTAGTCATATATACAATATTGGAGAGCACCCTATTTCCATATGTTGAGGCAACATAATTCCATAAGGCATAACCATATATTAAAGCATCGTCTCCGTTTAGAAGATTAATTTTTTTGAATTTTCCTGACAAAACTCCATCCTTAACTAAATTTTCCGCATCTGTATTCCATGGTTCTGAAGCATAGGCTATTAATCCTTTGGTATACCAATCGGGTAATTTAAATAGAGCCGCATTTTTAACAGCCTCCTTCCAATTTCCTCCATAAAGCATTTCATGTATCAACAATTGAGCTAGACCAGCTTTAATCTGCTGATCCAAATTGCCGTGAT
>CANHPJ010000097.1 GCA_947462515.1 Bacteroidota bacterium
ATGATGAAAAAATACAATAAGGAAAAAGCCATTGTTTTTAATACCCTTCAAATGTATCGTCACGATAGGCTTCAATACCTTAAAGCGGAACTTGAAAATGCCAAAACCCATAATTATTTAATAGGGTTTAAAATTGTGCGCGGCGCCTACATGGAAAAAGAGCGTAAAAGAGCTGCAGAAAAAGGGTATTCTTCGCCTATTCAGCCCGATAAAAAAAGTACTGATTTGGATTACGATGCCGCCCTGGAATTTTGTATTAAAAATAATAATCTTATCTCCATTTGTGCCGGTACCCACAATGAAGAAAGTTCCCTGCTACTGGCCAACTTAATGAATGCTCAAAGCATCCCGCACAAAAGCGATTCTGTATACTTTGCTCAACTGCTGGGCATGAGTGATCATATCAGCTATAATCTGGCCAATGCTTCCTATAATGTTGCAAAATATGTGCCCTATGGCCCCGTTAAAGAAGTATTGCCCTACCTCATACGCAGAGCCGAAGAAAATACCTCTGTGGCAGGTCAAACCGGAAGGGAGCTTAGTTTGATAATCAAGGAAAAAGCACGAAGAAAGAATAATTCATAATTCGCGATATATGTAGGCGTTTCTAACCCAATATTTTGATACTGCTAAAATGTTTTTAAAACAGATCGTATGCTATGTTGGGTTTCAAATAAATTAAAATTTTAAGACTGATGAAAGAATATCAAATCAATTTAGGTAAAATAGATTTCCATACCATAGAAAATATCTTAGAAAGTAAAGCTAAACTAGTTTTATCTGATGCGGCAAAAAGTGCAATTATTGCCTGTAGAGCTTATTTGGATAAAAAAATGGCCTCCCAAAAAGAACCTATTTATGGAATAAATACCGGGTTTGGTTCTCTTTGCAATACCATCGTTTCCAATACTGATTTGGGTAACCTACAAAAAAACCTGGTGATGTCTCATGCCTGTGGAATGGGCGAGGAGGTGCCTCAGGAAATTGTGAAACTCATGTTGCTCCTTAAGATTCAGTCGCTCTCTTACGGAAAGTCTGCCGTGCAGATAGAAACCGTTGAACGTTTGATCTATTTTTTCAATAATGATATTTTGCCTGTTGTATACCAGCAAGGCTCTCTCGGGGCTTCGGGCGATTTAGCTCCTCTGGCTAATTTATGCTTGCCTTTAATTGGTCTTGGCGAGGTTTACTACCAAGGAAAAAAACAAGCTGCTCAGGATATTTATAAAACTCAGCATTTAAATCCAATTGACTTAAAATCTAAAGAAGGATTGGCCTTATTAAATGGAACGCAATTTATGAGTGCTTTTGGAGTTCATATCCTCTTAAAGAGCTTTAAATATTCTAATTTTGCCGATATTATTGGAGCTGCTTCTCTCGATGGCTTCGATGGCAGAATAGAGCCTTTTTCCGATCAGGTCCATCAGATCAGACCTCATCAAGGGCAGATAAAAACTGCAGGCAATTTCAGGAAATTACTTAACGGCAGCGAAATTATAAAACGCCATAAAGAACATGTTCAAGATCCATATTCTTTTAGATGTATCCCTCAGGTTCATGGTGCCTCCAAAGATGCCATCAATTACGTAGCATCCGTTTTTTTAACCGAAATTAATTCTGTAACAGATAACCCAACCGTTTTTCCCGATGAAGATTTGATCATCTCTGCAGGTAATTTCCATGGTCAGCCTCTGGCTTTGGCCCTCGACTTTTTATCCATTGCCCTGGCCGAATTGGGAAGTATCTCAGAGAGAAGAATCTATAAGTTAATATCCGGTCAAAGAGGTTTACCTCCATTTTTAGTGGCTAATCCGGGCTTAAACTCCGGTTTCATGATTCCTCAATATGCCGCTGCCTCTATAGTTAGTCAAAATAAACAGCTTGCCAGTCCGGCAAGTATCGATACCATCGACTCCTCAAATGGTCAAGAAGATCATGTAAGTATGGGCGCCAATGCCGCCACTAAAACCTACCGCATTTTATTGAATCTTGAAAAAATTCTTGGCGTGGAATTGTTTAATGCTGCTCAAGCCATTGATTTTAGAAGACCTCAAAAATCATCCGATATAATCGAAAAATTAATTACCGACTTCAGAAAAGAAGTTGCATTTGTTAAGGAAGACATTGTAATGTATACCGAAATGGCAAAAGCTACCGGCTTTGTGGCCAATTATGATATTTCCGGCATACTATAGTTTTATTTCTTTGGAAGTAAATAGGGTATTTAAAACTGTAAATGGGTGGTTTAAAAAAGAATCATTACCAATTCTTAAACTCTGAATTATATCAGGTTTTTAATTTTTTGATTTGAAGGCAAAGTATCAATAATACATATTAGTGTATAATCCGGAAGTGTAAAAAAAAAGCCTCGCATTGCGAGGCTTTTTCTATCTTTCTAAATCTTCAAAATCGATATTTGTAAATTTTTTCTCTCCTGTGTGAGACTCATTGTCATTGAATTCATCTGGGCTATCGGCTTTCAATGTTTTTATTTTATCAATAGCTTCGTTTAAGCCTTCCAAAAATTTTTCAAAGTCTTCTTTGTACAAGAATAATTTGTGTTTCTCGTAACGAAAAGTTCCATCATCATTAAAACGTTTTTTACTTTCTGTTACGGTAAGGTAATAGTCATTTCCTTTAGTGCTTTTCACGTCAAAAAAATAAGTTCTTTTACCGGCTCTTACTGCTTTTGAGAAAATTTCTTCTCTGTCGCTGTTTTCTATTCCGTCCATCATCAATAACTATTATTGGTTAATTTTGAATTAAATAACGATAGCAAATTTAGAAAAAAAATGAATTGAAAATGTTTTGAGATTAAATTATAAGTTAATTTTATTAACAATCGAATTTGAATAAAATACTTCACATTTTAATTTTCTTCTGTCTCCAATAATTGCTTTTCATAAAGACTGTAATAAAAGCCTTTTAAATCTATAAGTTCCTGATGGCTTCCTTTTTCAATTATTTCACCGTCTTTTATGGCTATTATTTCATCAGCATGCTGCACAGTCGATACTCTATGGCTAATTAAAATTGTAGTTTTGCCTTTCATAATTCTTTTTAGATTACCTAAAATTTTCTCTTCGGTTTCTGTGTCTACCGCTGAAAGACAATCATCAAAAATTAATATTTTAGGATTTTTTATTATAGCCCTTGCAATTGAAATTCTTTGTTTTTGCCCTCCCGAAAGTGTTATTCCCCTCTCACCCAAGATAGTCTCGTATTGATCCTTAAAATTAATTATGTTTTGATGAATTACTGCATCTTTGGCAGCTTGCTCTATCATTTCTTTATCAAAACTTCCAGTTTTTTTTCCGAAGGCTATGTTTTGAGAAATAGTATCTGAAAATAAGAATACATCTTGAGGGACATAACCGATGTTACTTCTTAAATTGTTTATGTTTAAATTCTTGATATTTATACCATCAATAATAATCTCCCCTTCATGTACATCCATCAAACGTAAAAGTAAATTTGAAACAGTTGATTTTCCTGATCCTGTCTTGCCAATTATAGCTAAAGTTTTTCCGGGTTTAATTCTAAACGAAATATTCTTAAGAGCTCTTATACCGGAATTTTCATAGGTGAAGTTCACATTTTTAAATTCTATGTCTCCGTTTATTTCATCAATTTTTTCGGATGGATTAATTATTTCAGGTTTAGTCTCCAAAAATTCATTTATACGCTCTTGCGATGCTGCAGCTCGCTGAATAATGGATGTTACCCATCCTACAGTGGCCACCGGCCATGTTAACATGTTTACATAAATGATGAATTCAGCTATGTTTCCAATCGAAACCTCTCCTGCAATGGCTTGTTTGCCTCCAACGTATACTGTTAATAAGGTGCTTAGGCCAATTAGCATCAACATGAAAGGAAAGAATAATGCCTGTGTTTTTACCAGCTCAATCGAACGATCTTTATATTCGTTACATTCTGAATCGAATTTGTTCCAGGAGAAATCTTCTCTATTATAAGCCTTTAAAACTCTAATACCGGAGAAAGCTTCCTGACACCAGGTAGACAATACGGAAAGTTGTCTCTGAACCTGTTCGCTTTTTTTATTTATTACAGAACTTACGTAATAAATTCCTAGAGAAAGAAAAGGTAAAGGTATAAGAACGTATAAAGTTAGTTTGGCATTAACATTTATCATGGTGCTTATCACTAGTATAAAAAGCACAATTAAGTTTATGGTATACATTATTGCCGGCCCAAAATACATCCTTACCCGACTTACGTCTTCGCTGATTCTGTTCATTAGGTCACCTGTATTGTTATTCCTATAAAACGAAAGATTTAAATTCTGATAATGATTGAATATTTCATTTTTAAGATCTTTTTCTATCAGCCTGGACATTACAATTAAAGTTTGTCGCATAAAAAACATAAAAATGCCTTTAAGAAGGGCAAGAGCGACATAAGTTAATGCCAAGAAAAACAAGGATTTTATAAATATACTTTTGAATTCTGTTTTTTCTGCTAAATCACTTATTGACTGGTACTTGGTTAAGTTAATGGCTACAGAATCAAATGCTTCCCTTACAACTTTGGGAGCATAAACTCCAAATATGTTGGAAATGGTGACAAACACTATCCCCAATAAAAATTGGTATTTGTATTTGAAAAAGTATTTGTTGATATACAGGAGTGAATTCATTCTCTATTAATTCTTTTGTGTCATAAAAAAAATAAATATAACTTTGCAGGCTTTTGTTTTTTCAAACTATAATAAGCAAATGTAATTATTTTATCAGCCCAAGGAAATAATAAAAACTTCATCTGTTTTTTATGTCGGATATTAAAGATCTTTTGCAAGGAAATTCTGTTTTACAACTCATGTCAATAAACAACCATGAGCAAGTAGTATTCTGTAACGATCAATCAACAGGCCTCAAGGCAATTATTTCCATTCATAATACCGTTTTAGGGCCGGCATTGGGCGGAACCAGAATGTGGGCTTATAATAACGATGCAGAAGCACTAAACGACGTATTAAGGCTTTCAAGAGGAATGTCCTACAAGGCAGCTATTACAGGTCTTAACCTGGGTGGCGGTAAAGCGGTTATCATAGGTGATGCTCGTAAAATCAAATCTGAGGCATTGATGCGAAGATTTGGAAAGTTTGTGAATAGCCTTGCCGGAAAATACATTACTGCTGAAGATGTTGGGATAAATACCAAAGACATGGAATATGTCAAAATGGAAACCGATTATGTAAGTGGTTTACCTACCAGTATGGGAGGTAGCGGAGATCCTTCGCCTGTAACTGCCTATGGAGTATATATGGGAATGAAAGCTGCTGCCAAAACAAAATGGGGCAATGATTCTTTGGAAGGTAAAAAAGTTGTAGTTCAAGGAATTGGTCATGTTGGTGAAAATTTGGTTGCATATCTTGTTAAAGAAGGTGCCAAAGTATATGTTAATGATATTTTTGAAGACCGTGTTCAAAACATCTCCAGACAGCATAAGGTTGATTTTGTGTCGGCTGAAAATTTATTCGGTCTTGACATGGATATCTATGCTCCCTGCGCGCTGGGCGCAACAATAAATGATGAAAATTTAAGCAAACTTAAATGTGCTATCATTGCAGGTGCTGCAAATAATCAATTGGCCGATGAAAAAATTCACGGCGAAATGGTAAAAGAAAAAGGAATATTATATGCTCCTGATTTTTTAATCAATGCAGGTGGATTAATCAATGTTTATTCCGAATTGGAAGGTTATAATAGAGAAAGAGCCATGGCTCAAACTGAAAACATATACAATACTACCTTAAATATTTTTAAAATTTCTGCCGATCAAAATATACCAACTTACGTGGCTGCCAATAAATTGGCAGAGAAAAGAATTGAAGAAATTGGAAGAGTTAAATTGTCTTTTTAATTTTTTTCAGTCACATAATACGTATCAATATATTGTGTATTTTGGCCGGGTTAAATTATCATAGTTGTTGAGTAAAAAAGTAGTAATAACGTTCTTGATCTAAGATTTATGTTGAGTAGAAGACATCTTCGCAGTAAAGCATTACAAGCATTATATGCTTATTTTCAATCGGATAATAATAACATTGCTGCCGGAGAAAAAGAGCTCACTCACAGTATTGATAAGGTATATGATTTATATCTTTTTCAATTATCGCTGCTTCCCGAGCTGGTTGATTATGCAGTAATTAAGATGGAGGAGGCCAAATTGAAAAGGTTGCCTTCACCCGATGATATAAATCCTAATATGAGGTTTATAAACAATCGCGTTATTGAAAAACTGCGTATTAACAGAAATTTAAGAAGGGCACTGGATACCAAAAAAATAAATTGGGTTAGTGAACAGGAATTTACTAAACAAATATTTAGTCTTATTCGAGAAACTCCTGAATATGTTGAATATCTAAACAATCCAGAAGATAGTTTTGAAAACGATCAACTATATATCTCCAAATTATATAAAAAATATATTTCAGAGGCAGAAGATCTTGAATCTTACTTTGAAGAAAAAAGTATTTATTGGTCCGATGATTGGGATTTGGTTAGCAGCACAATTATAAAAACCATAAAATCCTTTAAGGAAAGTAGTGATGATTTTCATCCTATCTCACCGCTTTACAAGGATGAAGAAGATGACAGGGATTTTGTGATGAATCTTTTTCGTAAAACTATTTTCAATAATCAACAATTTGAAGATATAATTGCTGATAAAACCAAAAACTGGGAGGTTGATCGTATTGCCTTAATCGATATCCTAATTTTAAAAATGGCTATGGCTGAAGTAATTAATTTTCCTTCAATTCCGGTCAAAGTAACTTTAAATGAATATATCGATATCTCTAAGAGGTTTAGCACTCCTAAAAGTAAAACATTCGTAAATGGTGTTTTAGATAAAATAATTTTCGATTTAAAACGCGATGGTAAAATA